>DEPW01000041.1:5994-24920 GCA_002358965.1 Bacteroidales bacterium UBA3382 | reverse complement strand
ATCAAGATGCCCAATATGGACGGAATAGAGTTTTTGGATAAGTTCATGGAAAGCGGACACGAAGCCCCGGTCATAATGATTTCAGGCCACGGTACCATAGACACTGCGGTCGAATGTATCAAAAAAGGGGCGTACGATTTCATCCAAAAGCCGTTGGATCTAAACCGCATACTCATTACACTGAAAAACGCTACCGACAAGTCCGCGCTTGTGAAGGAAAAGAACATACTCAAAAAGAAGATAAAAGGAGTCCCTGAAATGGTAGGAGAGTCTCCTGCAATCAGGAAGGTCAAGGAGATGATAGACCGTGTCGCCCCTACCGATGCGAGAGTGCTGATAACCGGAGCTAACGGAACCGGTAAGGAGCTCGTGGCAAAGTGGTTGCATGAGAAGAGCGGGCGCAGCGGCATGCCTTATATCGAGGTGAATTGCGCTGCCATGCCTTCAGAGCTCATCGAAAGCATGCTCTTCGGTCATGAAAAAGGCGCCTTCACATCGGCGATCAAACAGCACAAGGGAAGTTTCGAACAGGCCGATGGAGGAACTCTTTTTCTTGACGAAATCGGGGATATGTCGCTCGCTGCCCAGGCAAAGGTGCTCAGAGTCCTGCAGGAGCGTAAACTTACGAGGGTCGGAGGAGACAAGGACATTGAAGTGAATGTGAGGGTGCTTGCCGCCACTAACAAGGATTTGAAGTCCGAAATAGTCAAGGGCAATTTCAGAGAAGACCTCTATCACCGTTTGAGCGTCATCGTAATCAATGTCCCTCCATTGTCGGAGCGCCGTGAGGACATCCCTCTGCTCATAAGGCATTTCATTTCGACAATCTGCGCAGATGCCGGAAAAGCCGTGAAAGATATCGACAATGATGCCGTAGAAGCGCTCGTGTCCAAGCCGTGGACCGGCAATATAAGGGAACTGCACAATGTCATTGAGAGACTTCTGATACTTTCGAGGGACAGGATAACGCTCGATGATGTGAATATGTATGTGTGATGCGGCCGCCCGGCGGAAGTGTCACTCGTTTTCGATTTTGAGTATCTGTATGTGATTGCCGCTGTCGCCGATCATTACGGATATGATGATTGAGTAATTGCCCTGCTTGCAATAAAGCCTGCCGACCGCATGCTTTATGATGTTTTCCCCGCTTTTGTGTATGATTTCGAACTTGTAAGGAGGGTTGGCGTCGAAGAACGCCTGCATGATTTCTTTAGCCTGGTTCTTGCTGCAGCAGTCGTTGGAGTTGCCGAGAATGGTCACTTCGAGATTGTCCGCGAACCAGGCCGAAAGGCTTTCGGCGTTTCCTTGCTGGATATATTTCCCGATCGGGACGAAGACATCGGCATCCGTCCTTTGCATGATCGCCGCGATGTCCTGCGCTTTTGCGGAAAAAAAGCCCGGTGACAACAAGACTATTAAAGTCGCTATGTAGATTGTCGCTCGCATCGGATGGGAAATATTTTTTTGAAAGCGTGATCTTGCAAATACCAAGCCAGATGATTATTTTTGCGAGAAACGCTTTCGGTGTATGAAAATTACTTTGTTGACGGTGGGAAAGACCGACAAAGGCTATCTCCGGGAAGGGATAGGGATGTATTGCGAGAGGCTCGGGCATTATGCCGCCTTCCGCATGGTGGAGCTGCCCGATGTGAAAGCGGGGCCGTCCCTTACAGCCGTACAGATAAAGGAAAAGGAGGCCGAAAGCATACTCAGGCACATAAGGCCGGCGGATGAAGTGATACTTCTGGATGAAAACGGGAAGGAACGCCGTTCGGAAGAATGGGCATCGTCTTTGCAGGACAGGTTTGCGCGAGATCCGAGAGACATGGTGTTTGTCATCGGAGGACCCTACGGCTTTTCCGAGCGCGTCTATGCCCGTGCGGACGGTATGGTCTCATTGTCGAAGATGACATTTTCCCACCAGATGGTGAGACTGATTTTCCTTGAACAGCTTTATCGCGCATTCACGATAATGAAAGGCGAACCGTATCATCACAAATGATGCGGCGCGAAATCAAAATGGCAGGATGAAAGAAGGTTTGAACAGATTTTTCCGTAATTTGCCCGGGAACCTGCATTATGCGTTCCTCGGTGTGGCTGCCATACTCATCTGCCTCTCTTTGCTTTGGAAGGTAAGGGATTCGGATATTGTGAAGATTTCAGGCTCAGTCGAGCGGAGGCTTGAAAGGTTGGGGGCCGGCATGGACCGTTATGCCGAAAGACTGTTGGATATGCCGGCGGGGCAGTGGGCCGATATAGGGCGTGTCCCTGATTATGTCGTAATATACAAATATGTAAACGACACCCTGCATTCGTGGATCAACCATTTCCCGTTGAGGAATGACGAAATCATCGACGGAGGCCATTTCGGTGTAAGGTACAACAGGCTCAGCCGCGTGCAGACATTGTTCATGCCTCTGCTTTCGGGAGTTAACGAAAAGCCGGCCTACATGAATATCGGACCGCAGTGGTTCATGACCCGTTCTTACGAAAGGGACAATGTGAAGCTCGTATGCGGCATCCTCATCAAAGAAGAAGGACAGCATCTTGATTCGCCTTTCGGCGGTGTAAATCCGAAGTTGAAGCTGCCTGAAAACATGACTGTCTATCCGGTCTCCTATTCGGACGGCGCTACGGTCGAATACGGCGGCGTGCCTGTCTTCAATGTAGCTTTCAAGCCCGGTACGATGCCCGAAGCAGGCAAAACGCACTCTGCATTCAAATGGGGCGCGCTGTTCTTCGTGCTGGGTGCGTTCTTCTCGTATTATGCCCAAAGGCGCACTCCTGGAGCCTTTGTCGCTTTCGTCGCGGCAATGGTCGCCAGTATGCCGTTCACATATTTATGGGCTGCACGGCTGAAGAACTCTTTAGGACTGTTTTCACCGGTAGTATATGCAGACTCGTCCTTGCATGCGTCTTTGGGGACTTTCCTGCTGACAAACCTGTATGTGTTCATGTTCCTGCTGGCGATTTTCATTCTCCGCAAGCGCATGATGCTCTGGTATTCGAAGCACGGGCGTAAGGCGAGGCTGCTGTATGCGTCGTGCGTGATATTGCTGGCGATAGGGCTGTTCGTCTATATCCATGTGTCGTTGAGGTCGTTGGTCTTCAATTCCAATATCGTCCTTGAAATCTTCCGCTTGGACGAGCTGTCGGTCTATTCGTTCCTGGTTTACGGCTCTTACATAGTGCTTTTCATGGGGCTGGTTTTCCTGATACAGCTCCTGTTGCCGCTGGCCGCCGGGAAGAAGCATACGGTATTTTCCGGCCGTTTCCTTTCGAGATATTCGATCTGCGTCTCACTTTATATGACGATAGCCGTGAGCATTATGAGCAATGCGAAGGAAATCAATATGGCGCGGGCCTGGACGAACAGGCTTTCTGTCGAAAGGGACCTCGCCACCGAATTGCTGCTGCGCATGGTGGAGGACCGCATCGAGCAGGACAGGCTGATACATGCCTATACGGCCGTCCCGAACGGAAGCATGATCATCGCCGAACAGTTGGGCGAAAATTATTTTTCAAGCCTTTCGACGGGGTATGACATCAGGGTGACAGTCTGCGGCGAGGGAGACCGCCTGATTCTGGATGACACTTTTGCCGAGACGGACTGTTTTTCCTATTTCAGGGACTTGCTTTCCAGAGGCGTCCCTTTGCACGACAATTCGCATTTTTTCTATATTAACGACCAGAGCGGGAAAATCAGGTATCTCGGACTTTTCATGTACCGTGTCCCCGGTGTCGGGCTCAGGCGCATGTATATCGAGATAGATTCGAGGATGATGAAGGAACAAAGGGGTTATTCGGACATTTTTCCCGAAGCCCGCGGGCACAATTTCAACATACCTTCGAATTATTCATACGCGAAATATATTTCGCAGGCGCTGGTCTTCTACCGTGGCGACTACAATTTCCCGGTATCTTTCGACAAGGAGTTTACCGAAAAATACCCTGATGGCTTCTCGTACCGGAAAGAGGGCGACGATGTCGTGTTCGTGAACAAGTTCTCTTCCGGGGACATCATCATGATCACGAGGGAAAAGAGGGATTGGCTTTCGTATTTCATCGCTTTCTCGTATCTGTGCATCTTTACCGTCCCGGTGCTGATGCTGTTGCTGCTATGGAAACCTAAGAAGACAAACATACCGTTGAGGTTCAATTCGTTCAGAACGAAGATCATGGTGCTGCTGCTCGGGACGATTTGCGGAACGGTACTGCTTCTGACTCTGTCGATGATCCTGTTCTATGTGGGAAGGAATGCCAGGGAGCGTTCCGAGCAGATGAGAGAGAAGCTGCATACCGTCCAGTCCATGTTCCTCGATGTGAGCCGGACCGCATCTTCGATAGACGCTCTGATGAGCGGCGAAGTCAGGAATGCGATGGACAGGATTGCAGCTTATACCCACACGGATATCAATCTGTACGATGTACACGGACATCTGATGCGTTCGACAAGGAGCGAATTGTATTTCCTTTCGCTTGCCGGCACGAAAATCGATTCCGACGCATTTTACAGCATAGTCCATGAACACAGGAAGAGCTTCTTCAATAAGGAGAAGATAGCCGGGCGCAGCTTCTATTCGCTCTATGCTCCGGTAATCAATGAAAAGGGACGGCTCATAGGGATAATCAACATACCGTATTTCGAGCAGACTGAAAGTTTCAGGAGAGATCTCGTTTCGACTATCGCCACGATAGTGAACATCTTCGTCATAATGATTGCCGTGGTAGTGGTGATAGGCGCCGCCCTTACGGCATCGCTTTTCAGCCCGCTCTTCAAATTGTATGAAAGGCTGCAGAAGACGGATCTGTTTTCGACTCCCGAGAAAATCGACTATGACACTAATGACGAGGTGTCTTATATAGTCAAGGCCTACAACAGGATGATAGACAAGATGTCGGACAGTACCCGGCGCTTTGCCATATCCGAGCGTGAAGAGGCATGGAGGGAGATGGCAAAGCAGATAGCGCACGAGATCAAAAATTCGCTGACGCCGATGAAACTCAATATCCAGTATCTCCAACGCATGAGGCAAAAAGGAGGGCAGGATTGGGACGAGCGCTTCGGCAAGATATGCAGCACATTGCTCGAGCAGATAGAAGTATTGTCCAAGACCGCTACCAACTTTTCCTCATTTGCCAAGCTCAATGATGCCGAACAGCCGGCGGATGTGGATCTCGATGAGATTCTCGGCGGCCAGAAAGTGCTGTTCGACAGATACGAGGATGTGTTGGATATAGATTACCGCAAAGCTGGCGAGATGGTAGGGGAGACTTATCACATCTTCGCTCCGAAATCGGAAATAATACGGGTGTTCGTAAATCTGTTCACCAATGCGGTGCAGGCCGTAGAGCCTGTCGTGCGCAAGACAGGGCAAAGGGGCAGGATATGTGTCACGCTTACAAAATTCACCGCACAGAGCGATTCGCAATGGGGAGAACCCGGCGTAAGGTATGTGAGGGTCGATGTCGAGGATAACGGGCCTGGCGTTTCGGCGGAGAACCGCAGCAAACTGTTCACTCCTAACTTTACCAATAAGACAGGAGGCTCTGGATTGGGGCTGGCCATTTGCCGCAATTTGGTGGAACGCGTAGGCGGTACGATTGTCTATATGGCCTCCGAAGAGTTCGGAGGCGCGGATTTCAGGGTGATCATTCCCGAATACATCCCTACTTCTGCCTGATGTATATCTGGACAGGGCAGCCGTTGAAATCGAATTTGTCCCTTAACTTGTTTTCCAGGAAACGCTTGTATGGCGCTTTTACATATTGCGGAAGGTTGCAGAAAAAGACGAACGAAGGATCTTTGGTAGGCAACTGTGTAATGTATTTGATCTTGATGTATTTGCCTTTCCATGCCGGAGGAGGGTAGTTGTCGATTTCGGGCAGCATCGCTTCGTTCAGCTTCGAAGTCGGTATCTTCTTCGAATAGTTGCCGTATACCTTTTCGATTTCGTCCAGCAGGTTGAATATCCTTTGCTTGTTTGTCACGGAGGTGAAGATGATCGGCAGGTCGTTGAATGGTGCGAGCCTTTCCTTTATCCCCTCTGTGTACTGTTTCATCAGGTTGGAAGTCTTGTTTTCGATGAGATCCCATTTGTTCACTACCAGTATGCAGGCTTTCTTGTTCCTGAGGATCAGATTGAAGATGCTCATGTCCTGGGATTCGACCCCGTACCTTGCGTCTATCATGAGTATGCAGACATCGGAATTTTCAATCGCTCTGATTGATCTCAGTACGGAATAGAATTCCAGATCCTCCTTTACCCTGTTTTTCCTTCTTAGGCCGGCCGTGTCGACAAGCATGAACTCATGATTGAATTTGTTGTAATAGGTTTCGATAGAGTCCCTCGTGGTTCCGGCTATAGGGGTGACGATGTTCCTGTCTGTCCCCAGGAGGGCGTTGGTCAGGGAGGATTTCCCGACATTCGGGCGGCCGACTATCGTTATGCGCGGCAGGCCTTCGTGTTCGTCGTGGACCTTGCCGTCTTCGGGAAGTTTCGAGACGATGTCGTCGAGCAGGTCTCCCGTACCGCTGCCTGTCGCGGCGGCGATCGGCCAGATTTCGCCGAGACCCAAAGAGTAGAACTGGTAGGTGTCCGCAAGGTCCTTGCCGGTATCAACCTTGTTGACGGCCACTACCACGGGCTTGCGGCTCTTGCGCAGCATGCCGGCTATTTCAGTGTCATAATCGGTTATGCCGGTTTCGGCCTCTGTCATGAAAAGCACGACATCGGCTTCGTCCACGGCGATTTCCACCTGTTTGCGTATCTCGTCTTCGAAGATGTCGTCGGCATTGGATGTATATCCGCCCGTGTCGACTACGGAAAATTCCTTTCCGCACCATTCGCATTTTCCATAATGCCTGTCTCTGGTGACTCCTGCCGTCTCGTCCACGATTGCTTTGCGCATGCCGACAAGGCGGTTGAAAAGTGTGGATTTCCCTACATTAGGTCTTCCGACTATGGCTACTAAACTCATATGAAATCAGTCTTTTTGAAAATTGTTCCCTGCACAGGCGTGACAGTCCCCGCACCCGTCGGGGGCGCAGGGTCCGTCAGGCTTCTTTCCTTTCGTTTTGCCCCAAAGCCTCAATTCCTCTTCTTTGGCGCAGATTATCCCTCTCTTCCTCAGCTCTTTGTTGTGGCTGATTTCGGTATCGGGAAACCTTCCGTTCTTGCGGAAGATGATATTGAAGCACAGGCCGAAAACAGCCAGTGCCACTATGATCAGCGTCGCGACGAATACAACCTTCAGCATATGTCGTTAGTAAAGGAAGTCTTCGCTGATCGACTCGTAATTGTATACTTTTTCAATCGCTTTTGAAAAAATCTCGGTTACGCTGAGCACCTTTATCTTCGAGACATCCTTGTCCTTGCTGTGAAGCAGCGGTATGGTGTCTGTGACGATGACCTCGGCAAGTTTGCTCTCGGCGAGCCTTTCATAGGCAGGGCCGGAGAACACGGGATGGGTGGCCACGGCTCTTACGCTGGCGGCTCCCATGTCCATGAGCACATTGGCAGCCTTGCAGATGGTCCCGGCGGTATCTATCATGTCGTCTACGATGACGATGTTCTTGCCTTCGACTTCCCCGATTGCCGTGATGGAGCCTACGACATTGGCCTTCTCCCTCGATTTGTGACAGATGATCATAGGGCAGGCGAGCGTCCTCGAATAGGCGTTGGCGCGTTTGGCTCCTCCCATGTCCGGAGCGGCTATCGCCAGGTTTGGCAGATCCATTTCCCTGATGTGCTGGAGGAGTTTCATGCTTCCGTAAAGGTGATCTACCGGAAGGTCGAAGAAACCCTGTATCTGTTCGGCATGCAGATCCATGGTCATGACCCTGTCGCATCCGGCGGCTTCGAGGAGGTTGGCGACCAATTTGGCTCCGATGGACACCCTCGGGCGGTCTTTCCTGTCCTGGCGTGCCCAGCCGAAATACGGCATTACGGCTATCACTCTGTGCGCCGATGCCCTTTTTGCCGCATCGATCATGAGCAACAGCTCCATGAGATTGTCTGCAGGCGGGTATGTCGACTGTATGATGAATACCGAAGCGCCTCTGATGCTTTCAAGGTAGCATGGTTCGAATTCGCCGTCGCTGAATTTCATCAGCTGCGATTGGCCGAGTTTCAGCCCGAGTTGTGCCGCAATCTCGGCTCCCATGGCTTCGGAACCGCTGCAAGCGAAGATTTTCAATGAGTGTTCGTGTGTTTGCTGCATGGTAGTTTATTTAATGTTGTCTTTCAAGTCTTTCAGGACAGTTCCTATGTAATCGAGCACTTCGTCCCTTCCCGTTCCTTTCAACGACGAGGTTACGAAGCACGGCGGGAGTTCTTCCCAGTATTCGAGGAGTTTGCGTCTGATGGATTCAGTGGTGTCTTCCAGTGCCTTCTGCCCGCTCTTGTCGGCTTTTGTAAAGATGATGGAAAACGGCACTCCTTTCGTTCCCAGTTTGATGAGGAAATCCAAATCGATCTTCATCAGTTCGTGGCGGCTGTCGATGAGGACGAACAGCAGCACGAGCCGTTCCGACCTGTCTATGTAGTCCCAGATGATTTTCGTAAGCTTGGCACGCAACGGTTTAGGCGCCTTGGCATAGCCATAGCCCGGAAGGTCCGTCAGGAACCACTCGTTGTTGATCAGGAACCTGTTTACCGTCTGGGTCTTTCCCGGGGTGGAGGATGTGTGCGCAAGCTTGTTGCGGTTGCACAACATGTTGATCAATGACGATTTGCCAACATTGGATCTTCCGATGAAAGCGAATTCGGGGTACTGCCCGTTTACCGAAGATGTCGCACCGGTGGCGCTTTCAGTAAAAACAGCGTCTTTGATTTTCAGTTGTGGCATTGCAAAATTGTTAATTTTTGCAAAGGTATGAAAATGTTTGTAATTTTTTCGTAATTTTGCAACGATATGCTTCCGGATACTGGAAAGAATATGAAAAAAAATGCGCTAACGCTGAAAGAGCTTCTTGCGACCGTGAAGAGGGGGGTCGAAGGCGCAGTACCCTTTCCTTTGTGGGTGTCTGCCGAGATTGTGGAGCTCAAGCAACGCGCGACAGGCCATTGCTATCTTGAATTGGCCGACGCTTCCGGTTCCGGGGTCGAGGCCCGGGCTTCGGCCGTAATCTGGAGTTCCCACTACAGGATGCTTGCCCCGTATTTTGAAAGCGAGACCGGCCGCGGACTTGAGCCGGGCATGCGCATACTGGCGAAAGTGCAAGTGTCGTTCAGCGAACTTTATTCGCTGACTCTTTCGATAACCGACATCGAGCCTTCGTTTTCGGTGGGTGCGGCCGAGCTGGAAAGGCGCAAGACATTGAAGCGGCTGGAACAGGAAGGGATGTTCGGCATGAACGGCATGTTGAAGCTTCCTGCGCTGCCCCGGCGCTTTGCGGTGATTTCCTCCGAAAGCGCTGCCGGATACAGGGATCTTATGAAGCATCTGCATGAAAACCAATATGGTTTCAGGTTCTCGACGGAACTTTTCCCGGCGATGATGCAAGGCCGCGAAGCCCCTTCGTCGATAATATCCGCGATGGAGAGCGCCGCATTGAAGGAATCGGATTTCGACGCCCTGCTGATTGTTCGCGGAGGCGGTTCCAATTCGGACCTGTCATGTTACGACGATTACGACCTTGCCGCCAATATAGCGCAGTTCCCGCTTCCGGTGGTGGTCGGCGTCGGCCACGATCATGACTGCCATGTGTGCGACATGGTTGCGGCGTACAGTGTCAAGACCCCTACGGCGATCGCGGACCTGATATTGGACTGTTTCGTCTCGGAAGACATGAAACTCGAATCCCTGTATGCGGCTTTGAAGCAGGCGCTGGATATGAAATTCGTGTCGATGTTCTCGCGGCTGGACATGTTGGAACAGCGTTTGCAGGCATCGTCCCCCGAAAATGTGTTGAGGAAAGGCTATGTGATGCTGCTCGACGGGGACGGCCGTCGTTTCGGCACGGTTTCCGGAAGGCGTCCCGGAGAGAAGGTGACTGTGATGCTGGCGGACGGCACTCTCGGTTGCAGGATAGAGACGGTGGAAAATGATGAAAGAAAATCTTGACTGACAGATTATGGAAACACGGGAAAATTTTGATTATGATGCGGCAGTCAGAAGGGTGGAGGAGATAATCTCCGCGATCGAATCTGCGGATTTCCGGATTTCGGACGCAGCTCCGGTGATAAAAGAGGCCGCCGGTCTTATCGCGGCGTGCCGTTCGTGCCTGAGAGGAATGCAGGAATCATATAGAGATATTGAGAAGTGAAACGATGATATATACGGGCGACAAATGGCTTGAGCCTTACAAAGAACGGATAGACAGGAGGAAAGAGAACATAGATTCGGCCATTGCCGGGATTTCCTCCGCAGGAAGGCTGGCTGATTCGGTCAACAACCATCTGTATTACGGCCTGCACCGCAGCAAAGACGGCTGGGTCTTCCGCGAATGGGCTCCGAACGCCACCAGGATCTACCTTATAGGCGAATTCAACAACTGGAAAAGAGTGCCTGCATATCAATTGTCGCCTTTGGGCGGCGGAGACTGGGAGATTGTCCTCGACAGTCTTTTTTTGTCCCACGGGATGCTGTACAAGCTTTATGTCGAATGGCCTGGGGGCGGAGGCGAAAGGATACCGTCCTATGCCGTCCGATGCGTCCAGGATCCCCAGACCAAGGCGTTCTGCGCCCAGGTCTGGGCTCCCGACGAGCCGTATGAGTGGAAAAACGGCCGGGTAAAGGTCGTCTCTCCTCTGATTTACGAAGCGCATGTTGGCATGAGTTCCGAGGAGGAGAAAGTCGCCGGCTTCGACGAGTTCCGCCTCAATGTCCTGCCTCGCGTTTGTGAGTTGGGGTACAACGCCTTGCAGCTGATGGCGCTGCAAGAACATCCATATTACGGCTCTTTCGGTTACCAGGTGTCCAATTTTTTCGCTTTGAGTTCGAGATTCGGTACACCCGAAGAGTTCAAGCGCTTGGTCGACGAGGCGCATTCGATGGGGATTGCCGTTATCATGGACATCGTTCATTCGCATTCGGTGGCAAATTCCGCCGAAGGGCTGGGACTGTTCGACGGTACTCAGTCGCTTTATTTCCATCAGGGGGAAAGGGGACGGCATCCTGCATGGGGATCGCTTTGTTTCGATTACGGGAAGGCGCCGGTCAGGCATTTCCTGCTTTCCAATTGCAAATACTGGATGGAGGAATACCGTCTTGACGGCTTCCGTTTCGATGGAGTGACGAGCATGTTGTATTACGACCATGGTCTGGGCCGCGACTTCAAAGGCTACGGGGATTATTTCAATGGAGGCACCGACGAAGACGCCGAAACATACCTTGCGCTGGCCAACAGGCTCGTGAAGGAAATCAATCCGGATTCGATAACCATAGCAGAGGATGTGAGCGGAATGCCGGGGCTTGCCGCCCCGATCGAGGATGGGGGGATAGGTTTCGATTTCAGGATGGCGATGGGCATTGCGGACCATTGGATCAAATGGTTGAAGGAAGTGCCCGATGAAGAGTGGAACATCGGCGAAATATATTGGGTGCTTACGGACAAGCGTTCCGATGAGAGGACTGTGAGCTATGCCGAGTGCCACGACCAGGCCCTTGTGGGCGACAAGACCATCATCTTCCGCCTGATGGACAAGGAGATGTATACATCTATGAATATGGAGTCCAGGTCTCCGGTGGTGGACAGGGGTATCGCCCTGCACAAGATGATAAGGCTCGTGACGCTGGCGACCTGCGGAGGCGGCTATCTCAACTTCATGGGCAACGAGTTCGGGCATCCCGAATGGATAGACTTTCCGAGGGAAGGCAACGGGTGGTCTTACAAATTTGCACGCAGGCAGTGGCATCTTGTGGATGACGCTTCCCTTAAATACCGTTTCCTGTGGAATTTCGACAGGGATATGGTGCATCTGCTGTCATCCCGAAGGCTGCTCGAAGCCGGTCTTTCGCTGATTAGGAGCGATGAGCAGAAGAAAGTATTGGTTTTTAAGCGCGGAAATTGTATATTTGCTTTGAATTTCAATGTGAAAGAGTCTTTTTCGGATTACTCTTTCGCGGCGGATGCCGGATGTTATTCGGTCGTGCTTGACAGCGATGAAGGCATCTATGGCGGCTTCGGGAGGAACGACGGTTCTGTGAAACATTTCACACAGTCCCGTGCCGGGACGGACGAGCTTTCCGTCTATTTGCCGTGCCGCAGCGCCATTGTGCTGGAGAGAATGTGACTTTTAGATTGTTTTGTCGGAAGGACCGGTTTTGCCCGGAGGCTGCTTCCGAAGGATTGTCCTAATTTTTATTATATGGCATATATTAAATTTAACAAATCCGAACTGGTCAATCTGGAATATGCCCTTAAACGCGAGTTGATCGCGGGAAGCAGTTCCGGCTCTTATGGGAATACGACCATCTGTATGTGCAATACCCGTAAATACCATGCATTGCTGGCGGTTCCGGTTTACAATTTCGACGGAGGACGACACATCCTGCTGTCGGCTTTGGATGAAACCGTTTCGCATGGAGGGAAGGAATTCCATCTGGGGATACATGCGTACGGGGATATCTACGAGCCCCGGGGGCATAAGTATATCAGGGATTTTGAGATGGATCCGGCTCCCGTGATCACTTACGAGGTGGGAGGCATGGTCTTGAAGAAATACCTGCTGTTTTCCCCTGACAGCGACCAGATAATGATCAAATATACTTTTGTGGACGCTCCTTCGGACACGGTGATGTCTTTGTCGCCTTTCCTCGCTTTCAGGCGGACACATGCCCTGACGCACAAGAATTCCCAGGCCGACACATCGTATAAGGAAATCGACAATGGAGTAGCCTATAAGATGTATGAAGGGTTCCCTTATCTCAACCTTCAGTTCAGCGAGCAATTCGAATACAAGCACAATCCTTTGTGGTACATGGGGATAACCTATACCGACGAATACCGTAGAGGCTTCGACTGCACTGAAGACCTGCTGGTCCCGGGCTCGTTTTCGTTCCGGGTCAGGAAAGGTACGACCGTAGTAGTGTCGGCTTCCACCTCGGCTGTGAACCCGAAAGGGCTCAAAAGCCGGTTCACCCGTGTGCTGTCCAATATGATACCGGCGGATTCATATGAAAATCTGCTTCTCTCTTCGGCGAAGATGATGGTGTGGAAGACCCCTGAAGGCCATCGCCAGATTTACGCCGGCTATTCGTGGCTCAAACCTGGACTGCTCCGCGAAACCATCATAGCCTTGCCGGGAATAGCCCTTTACGGACTGAAGGACAAAAAGCTTTTCGAAGAGATACTCGACAGCCTGATAGAGTGCAACCAGGAACGGCTTTTCCACCGTACGACGCAGATCGAGGCGCCTTTGATGCTGACCGACACGATCCAGCAGTATATCGCGTTCGGCACGGATTCGCGTAAAGTGTGGGGCAAATACGGCAATACATTGAAAGGCATACTTTCAAGCTATCTTCCAGGGAGGCGCGAGGAGGCGGCCATGCATCCCAACGGACTTCTTTGGGCGCAGAAGGACGGAGTGGCGCTGACATGGATGAATACCTATATCGGAGGCCGCGCCGTGAACGAACGCCCGGGATACCAGGTGGAAGTCAATGCGATGTGGTACAATGCCATTTGCTTTGCCGTGGAGATGGAGTCCAGATACGGGGCGGACAACGGTTTCGTGACTTTCTGGACTGCAGTGAAAAACAATATCGAAAACAATTTCAGGCGCACATTCTGGTCTGACGCTCTCGGCCATCTGGCCGACCATGTAGGGCCGGACGGCATGAGCATGGAGACGAGGCCGAACCAATTGTATGCGGTCAGTCTCGATTATTCGCCGATAGACGAACTCACCCAGGCGGCCGTGATGCGCGTGATAAGGCGCGAACTCCTGACTTCAAGGGGCATCAGGACGCTTTCGCCTAAAGACAAGAGATACAGAGGCGTATACGAGGGCAACCAGATAATGAGGGACGAGGCGTCTTACAACGGTTGTACGAGGCCGTTCCTTCTCGGGGCTTATGTCAAAGCGGCGTTCAGGCTGTTCGGAAAGTCCGCGGGCGCCCGTGCCGAGAGTCTTATCGAGGGCTTCGTCGAGGACCTGAACATCCACGGAGTCGGTACTTTTTCCGAAATATACGACGGGGATCCCCCTCATTCGCCGCATGGGGCCATAGCCTCGGCGCTGACAGTGGCCGAAATCATAAGAGTCAAATCTTTAATCGACAAAAACAGGGAGGAATAGGCTATGAAAGTACTTATGTTCGGATGGGAGTTTCCGCCGCATATAGCAGGCGGTCTGGGTACTGCCTGTTACGGTATGACCAAAGGGCTTGCCGAAAACGATGTGGATGTGCTTTTCGTCATGCCTTCCGCTTCAGGTGACGAAGACCAGAGCAGTGTGAGGATAATCAACGCGAGCGATGTCGAATGCAGCCTCGTTTCCCGGAACATCGAGGAATTTCTCGGGAAAATCAGTTTCCTCCGTATCGGTTCCAACATGGTCCCTTATGTGGGGCCGGAAGAGTTTTCCTCGTTGGTGGAAGAGGAGCGGGCGAACCAGAAAAAGGAATTCAGAATCCAGTTCGGCAAGAAATACAGGTTTTCAGGAAGGTACGGCAAGAACCTGATGGAGGAAGTCGCACGCTATGCGGCCGTAGGCGCGGAGATAGCCTTGGAAAACGATTTCGATGTGATCCATGCCCACGACTGGCTGACCTATCTTGCCGGCATAGCGGCGAAAAAGGTTTCAGGCAAGCCTCTTGTGATCCATGTGCATGCCACCGAATACGACCGTAGCGGTGAAAACATCAACACGGAAGTGTTCGGGATAGAAAAGCGCGGCATGGATGCGGCCGACAGGGTAATAACAGTCAGCGACCTTACCCGGAACATCGTCATCAACCGTTACGGCATAGACCCTTCGAAGGTGGTCACAGTGCATAACGCAGTCGATTTCGAAGGCCGGGACGATGTGGACATACGCAGGAGCGTGAAGGAAAAAGTCGTGACCTTCCTCGGCAGGATTACTTTCCAGAAGGGTCCGGAATATTTCATAGAGGCGGCGGCGAAAGTGCTTAAAAGATGCGACAATGTGCGCTTTGTCATGGCCGGCAGCGGCGATATGTTGAACAGATGTGTCAGGCATGTGGCCAAGCTCGGCATCGCGGACAGATTCCATTTTACGGGCTTTTTGCGTGGGGCGGATGTGCAGAAGATGTTTTCTCTTTCGGATGTTTATGTGATGCCTTCCGTCTCCGAGCCTTTTGGCATATCGCCTCTGGAGGCCATGAAAACCAATGTCCCTTCAATCATTTCGAAGCAGTCGGGTGTCGCCGAAGTGCTGAAATATGCAATCAAGGTGGATTTCTGGGACATTAATGCGATGGCGGACGCAATATACGCACTTGTGACTTATCCGGCGATAGGAGCGATGGCGGCAAGGTGCGGCAAAGACGAGGTCAATGCCCTGAAATGGACGGCTGCGGCTTCGCGGATAAAGAAAGTGTACGAATCGGTAACAGGAAAATAAAAAACAGAATATTATGAAAAAGACTTTGTGTTTGTATTTCCAGGTGCACCAGCCTGACAGATTGAGACAATACCGTTTTTTCGATATATGCCGCGATTCCCATTATTATGACGATTTCGCGAACAGGAACATCTTGAAAAGGGTAGCGGAACGGTGCTATCTTCCTGCCAACAGGCTTCTGGCGGAATTGATCGACAAGCATTCCGGAAATTTCAAGGTGGCCTTTTCGATATCCGGTTCGGTCCTCGAGCAGTTCGAAAGATATGTTCCCGAAGTGATAGACAGCTTCAAGGCGCTTGCGGATACCGGATGCGTCGAGTTCCTTTGCGAGACATATTACCATTCGCTCGCCAGCCTTGTTTCGGGGAAGGAGTTCGCTTCACAGATAATCAGACACAAGGAGGCGATAAAGGAATACTTCGGCAAAGAGCCTGTGTCGTTCAGGAATACCGAACTGATCTATTCGGACAATATCGGCTCGATGTTGTACGATCTGGGGTTCAGGACGGTGCTTGCCGAGGGAGCAAAGCATATACTGGGATGGAAGAGCCCCGACTTCGTATACAACCATCCCGCCCATCCGGATCAGAAGCTGCTGCTCCGCAATTTTGCGCTCAGTGACGATGTGGCTTTCAGGTTTTCGGACAATTCATGGAAGGAATGGCCTGTGACAGCCGAAAAATATGTCTCCTGGCTGGAGGGTGATGCCCGTGACGGCGAAATCGTCAATCTGTTCATGGATTACGAGACTTTCGGCGAACATCAGCAGGCTTCCACCGGGATTTTCGATTTTCTCGGCTATTTCCCGCAAGCGGCGCTCGATTCCGGCGTTTTCGAATTCATGACCCCTTCCGAAGCGGCCGAAAAACACAGGTCCGTAGGCGATTTGGAAGTGGCCTTCCCGATTTCGTGGGCGGATGAAGAGAGGGATACTTCCGCATGGCTCGGGAATGAATTGCAGAACGAAGCGTTTTCAAAACTCTATGCTCTGGAAGAAAAGATAGCCGACATAAAGGATGCCGCGATACGCTCGGATTTCGGAAAACTCCAGGAAAGCGACCATTTTTATTATATGTGTACTAAGTTTTTCTCGGACGGAGCGGTTCACAAATATTTCAACCCGTACGATACTCCGTATGAAGCCTTCATCAATTATATGAATGTGCTGAGCGATTTCATCGCAAGGGTGGACGCGGCGCGTTCGATGGCCGTATCGTCTTTGTCGGAAGCCAGTCCTACGCCTGTCAAACCGAAGAAGAGGAGTCAGAAATAATCAATTGGAACATCATCATACATAAATCATTTAATGGAGCAGATAAAAGGATCTTTTCCCGATTGCCTGTTCGAGGTGAGCTGGGAAGTTTGTAACAAGATAGGCGGAATACATACGGTGCTTGCCACCAAGGCCGTTCTGGCGGAAGGACAATTGAAGAAGGACTATATAACCGTCGGTCCCGATGTCTGGATGGATACGGAGCAGAATCCCGAATTTTCCGAAGACAAGGCATTGTTCCGCTCCTGGAGGCAGAAGGCTTCCGAGGAAGGACTGAATGTAAGGGTCGGAAGATGGAACATATCAGGCAGCCCTATTGCCATCCTCGTGGATTTCACTCCTTTCATTTCGAGGAAGGACGAGATATTGACAGCCATGTGGAAGCGGTTCGGGGTGGATTCCCTTACCGGAAACTGGGACTACATAGAGGCGGCCCTTTTCGGTTATGCCGCAGGAATGGTTATCGAAAGTTTCATAAAGTTCAACCTCAATCCGCACAACAAGGTAGTGGCCCATTTCCATGAATGGATGACCGGCGCCGGATTGCTTTACATAAAGGACAAGGATCTTCCGGTCGCTACCGTTTTCACTACGCATGCGACAGTCCTCGGCCGTTGCATTGCAGGCAACAACCTGCCTTTGTACAAATCGATGGACAACTTCAATCCTGATGAAAAGGCACGCGAATTCGGAGTGCTCGCAAGCCATTCGCTGGAAAAACATTCGGCAGCCAACGCGGATGTGTTCACTACCGTAAGCTGGATAACCGCAAGGGAATGCGCCCGTTTTCTCGGCAAGGAACCCGATGTCATTACACCGAACGGCTTTTTGAAAGAGCTGGTCCCTTCGGATGGAGAATTGGAATCCATACGGAAGAAGTCCCGTGCAAGGATGCTGGCCGTGGCATCGGCCATGTGTGCAGAAGCGATTCCTGACGATGCCCTGATAATCGGCACGGGAGGCCGGTACGAGTTCAAGAACAAAGGCATAGACATTTTCATAGACGCCCTTGCGAAAATCGATGCGTCGGCATATGCCGGCAAAAGGATCTGCGCTTTCTTCATGATACCTTCAGGGAACAAGGGCGCTGACAAGAACCTGCTTTCCGTGCTCGGCGGCAAGCAGAGCGGTTACGCCACTGTCACGACCCATTATCTCATGGATAAGGAAAACGATATCATTACCAGGACGATGCGAGAGAGAGGACTCTTCAATTCCGCGCAAAACAAGGTAAAGGTATTCTTCGTGCCTTCGTATCTTAACGGAAATGACGGGATCTTCGACATGCCGTATTACGATTTGCTCGCAGGCATGGATCTTACCGTATTCCCTTCGTATTACGAACCTTGGGGGTATACCCCTCTGGAAAGTCTCGCTTTCCATGTGCCGTCCCTTACCACTACGCTTGCGGGTTTCGGGCTTTGGGTCAGGGACCATTACGAGGGCGACCGTCCCGGACTGGCCATCGTCGACAGGAATGATGACAATTATGACGAAGTGGTGGAATGTACTGTGGCCCGGATACTCCAGGCTGCGGATTTGTCACAGCAGGAGCGGCAGGCTTATCGCGACAATGCCGTGGAAGTTTCCCGGATAGCACTGTGGGACAGCAATATGCAATTTTACTGGAAAGCCTATTCGGCCTCAATCGAATCCTTGATAAAGTCAAAGGGGGAATATCCGGAAATATCGGCCGGAGCCCCTGTCGTCCTGGAAAAGGTCGAGGTGAACAGACCTGTCTGGAGTTCGATAATGATCAACAGCCACCTTCCTGACAGGCTTTCGCCGCTCGAGAAACTGTCACGCAACCTTTGGTGGTGCTGGAACGATTCGGCCAAGGAACTTTTCGAGTCCATCGATCCTGAGTTGTGGAGCCTCTCGAAACGCAATCCGTTGGCTATGCTCGACATGGTGAGGATGGGCAGGTATGTGGAGTTGAGCGAAGACAAGCGTTTCCTCGAGCGGATGGACGGCGTATATGCCGAGTTTTCGGCATACATGGAGCAGAAGACCGAAAGGAAAGGGCCTTCGATAGCTTATTTCTGCATGGAATACGGGCTGGATTCTTCGTTGAAGATCTATTCCGGAGGACTCGGCATCCTTGCCGGAGACTATCT
>DEPW01000041.1:5602-5958 GCA_002358965.1 Bacteroidales bacterium UBA3382 | reverse complement strand
AGCGACATGAATGTGGACATGGTGGCAGTAGGACTGTTGTACCGTTATGGCTATTTTACCCAAAAACTTTCGGCGTCAGGGGATCAGGTTTCCACTTACGACGCCCAGGATTTCACGAAGATACCTGCCTCTCCGGTCAGGGACTCTGACGGCAATTGGGTGATAATCAGCGTTGCCTTCCCGGGACGCAATCTTTATGCCCGTCTTTGGAAGGTGGAAGTCGGCCGTACGGATCTGTATCTGCTCGATACCGATTTCGAAGACAACCGTAAAGACGACAGGGCAATCACCCATCAGCTGTACGGAGGCGACTGGGAAAACAGGCTTAAGCAGGAGATACTTCTGGGCATTGGCGG
>DEPW01000041.1:0-5554 GCA_002358965.1 Bacteroidales bacterium UBA3382 | reverse complement strand
CATTGCAACGAGGGGCATGCCGCGTTCACCGGCCTGGAGCGTATCAGGGAGTATGTCGAGCAGTCGAACCTGATTTTCACGGAAGCTCTCGAAGTAGTCAGGGCTACATCTCTGTTTACGACCCATACGCCTGTGCCTGCCGGTCATGACTCGTTTTCGGAGGACATGCTGAGGACCTATCTCGCACACTACGCTTCAAGGCTGAGGATAGGCTGGCCCGCGCTCATGGGGCTGGGGCGTTTCAATCCTTCGGACAATAATGAAAAGTTTTCCATGAGCGTGTTTGCCGCCAACCTTTCCCAGGAGATAAACGGCGTCAGCTGGATGCATGGGAAGGTGAGCCGGAAGATTTTCGCCGGCATGTGGCCGGGATACCTTCCTGAGGAATTGCATATCAGCTATGTTACCAACGGGGTGCATTACGCCACTTGGACGGCCCCTGAGTGGAAAGAGATACATGCTTCGGTGTTCGGCAGCTCTTTTGCGAGCCACCATTATGACAAAAGCTGCTTCAACGGCATATACGATGTGGATGACAAGGTCGTATGGGATACACGCAACACTTTGCGCAAAAGGCTCATAGATTACATCAAAGACAAGCTTTCCGACCCTAAGGCTTCAAGCCACTACTCGCCGCGCCAGATAGTGACCATACAGAATACCTTGCGTGCGGACATACTGACAATCGGTTTCGCCCGCAGGTTCGCCACTTACAAGAGGGCGCATCTGCTGTTCAGCAATCTCGACCGGCTTGATGACATAGTCAACAATCCCCAGAGGCCTGTCCAGTTCATATTTGCCGGCAAGGCGCATCCTGCAGACAAAGCCGGCCAGGATCTGATAAAGAAGATAGTGGACATATCGAAGATGCCCCAGTTCATAGGCAAGATAGTCTTCGTTCCGGATTACGACATATCCCTCGCCAAACTGATGGTTCAAGGAGTCGATGTCTGGATGAACAATCCTACCCGTCCTCTCGAAGCGTCCGGAACCAGCGGCGAAAAGGCCGCGATGAACGGTGTCATGCATTTTTCGGTACTGGACGGCTGGTGGATAGAAGGCTACAAGGAAGGTGCGGGCTGGGCTTTGCCGATGGAGCGCACTTATGACGACCAGAACTATCAGGATGAACTGGATGCGGCGACCATTTACAATATGCTCGAGGCCGATATCGTCCCATTGTATTATGACAAAGACAAATCAGGCCTGTCGGCAGGATGGATCCGCTATATCAAGAACACTGTCGCGATGGTAGCGTGCAATTTTACTACGAACAGGATGCTTGGCGATTACCTTGAAAAGTATTACATGCCGCTTTCGTCCAGGGGCGCGCGCCTGAAGGCCGATGACTTCAGGATAGCCAAGGAAATAGCCGACTGGAAGCGCCGGATGAAGAGGGATTGGAAAAATGTGGAGGCTTTGTCGTTCGTCAGGTTCGATTCATCCCATCATTCGGTATTTCTCGGGGAGAACATCCACTCGGAGGTCACTCTCGGCATAGGCGACATATCCCCTGACGAGATAGGCGTGGAGATCATCGTCGCGACCGCCGACCTGCACGGGAATATCAGGATAGAGGAAAAATATGAAATGGAGCCTGTCGAGTACAAGGACGGCATTGCGAAATATGCCGTAGAGATCGTTCCGGACCGTTCGGGGCAATTTTCGATAGCCGGACGCTTTTATGCGAAGCATCCGGAATTGCCGCACAGACAGGACTTCGATTTGGTAAGATGGTTGTGATATGGTCATAGCTACCGGATTTTTCGACGGAGTGCATTTGGGTCACAGGGCGGTGATTTCCGCCCTGTGCGATGTCGCCCGCGACCGTGGCGAAGAAAGCATGGTCGTCACTTTCTGGCCGCATCCGAGGATGGTGCTGCAACAGGATGCCGAAGCGTTGAGGCTGCTTACTTCGCTTTCCGAAAAGAAGGAAATGCTGTACGGCCTCGGTGTAGGCAGGGTGGAAGTGCTGGATTTTACGCAGGAGTTCAGCCGCCTTACGGCAGGCGAGTTCATGAAAGAGTACCTTATGGACCGTTACGGTTGCACTGCTCTCATCCTTGGTTACGACCACCGTCTCGGGGGCGGGCCGGCGATGTCCCGCGAGGGGCTGGAAAGGCTGGCCGGCAGTCTCGGCATGGAAACTTTCAGGATGGGCGAAGAGGATTTCGACGGGGTGGCGATAAGCTCCACCGTGATAAGGAATCTGCTCCGGGAGGGCGATGTCGCAAAGGCGAACGAGATGCTCGGTTACCGTTATGGCCTGCACGGAGTGGTGGTTTCCGGCAACAAGATCGGCCGGGACATAGGTTTCCCGACCGCCAATATGGAGTTGTATGAACCCTTGAAACTTTTGCCCGCGGACGGGGTCTATGCGGTAGAGGCGGATGTGTCGGGGCGGACTTATTACGGAATGACGAACATAGGGACGAGACCCACCGTTTCGGCTTTGTCCAAAAGGACTGTCGAGACCAACATATTCGGTTTTTCGTCAGACATATACGGTCTCGATATGAAACTGCGTTTCGTTTCGAGGATTCGGGGGGAAATCAGATTCGATACGGTAGGCGGCCTGCAACGCCGGTTAATCGACGACAAGGCGGCAGCCGAAAGGATTTTTAACATAAACGGAAAATGAATAAGGACAATTTCATCGAAGAACTCATCAAAATGTTTACCGGTGTGGATGTCACCATGCCTCCTGTCTACGGGCGGCAGGAAAATGCGACTGTCCCTGCAGTGGAAGAAGCTCTTAATGAGGAGCCTCCACTTCAGGAAGCGGCTGTTCCCCAGGAGGAGCCTGCACGCCAGGACGACGAGGCTGTCAAGGCGGAAAGCAAGCTCATAGACGATCCGAAAAAACTCATCATATATTCGGAAATAATGTCGCCTAAATTCCGCGAGTGAGTTTCGCCGCTCCCGTCGTCGGAGGCGTCATGTAAATTTTTCATGCACTTTTGGCTCGGGAAAGAAAAAATTCCTATATTTGCAGGGCTATGCGAAAGCAGTAAAGGATTCCGTCTACAGCGGAATTCCTTTTTTTAATAATTTTTGTAAAATATAGATTAAAATAATTATGGCAAATTTACATTATGTTACAGCCGAAGGGCTCGAAAGCCTGAAGAAAGAGTTGGCCGAGGCTCTTGCGAACAGGCCTGTCATCTCAAGGCAGATTGCCGAGGCGCGCGATAAGGGCGATCTTTCCGAAAATGCCGAGTATGATGCGGCGAGGGAGGCGCAGGGACTGCTTGAACTCAAGATATCGAAGCTCCAGGACCTGATTGCAAATGCGAGGGTGATCGATGAGACGAAGATAACGACCGACCAGATACAGATGCTGAACAAAGTGAAGCTCCGCAATCTGAACAACAAAATGATAGTCGAATATACCCTCGTAGGGGAGAGCGAGGCTGATTTCGCCGCAGGCAAGCTTGCCGTCACCACTCCTATAGGCAAGGCTCTCATAGGGCACAGGAAAGGCGACATCGTCGATGTGCAGGTCCCTGCCGGGATGTTGAAGTTGGAAGTACTCGATATATCGATTTGACAAAAGCGGAAGGGAGATTTGATATGGCAACGATTTTCACAAAGATAGCCAAAGGGGAGATACCTTCATACAAAGTCGCTGAAAATGATGATTTTTACGCGTTTCTCGATATCAATCCCGTGGCAGCCGGACATACCCTGGTCATACCGAAGCATACGGAGGCCGATTATATTTTCGATCTCGATGCGGAAACCTACAGAGGACTGACCGATTTTGCCGCCCAGGTCGCCAGAGCCCTGAAGCAGGCTGTCCCTTGCAAGAGGGTCGGTGTGGCCGTGCTCGGAATGGAAGTCCCGCATACCCATATCCATCTGATTCCGCTGCAAAGCGAAGGCGATATGGATTTCAAGAAGGACAAGCTGAAAATGGATGCGAAGGCCTTTTCGGAAACGGCGGACACTATCCGGAAAGCGTTCGAGTCCATGCAGGGTAAACAATGATACAACGATAATACAACAATACAATACGGTGTAATATGGGAAATCTTGTCGGCAGAATGCCTCTTTCACTGCTGTCGTTGTTGCTGCTGTTCATGTCGTGCGCATGTACTTCAGGCAATAAAGCATCGGTGTCCGTACATATCGGCGCCGCTAACGGCGAAGATGTCGTATTGACCTGCCTCGATGTCAACAGGAATTCGGTCGTGGACACTTTGACCTGCGACGAATCCGGAAATGTGAAGTTCAAGGTAAAGGTTCCTGCCGGCAATCCGGATTTCTATTATCTGTACCTGAGGGGAGACAAGATAGCTTCGCTTGTCCTCAAAGGCGGAGATAAGGTAAGGCTGGACATAAGCGATTCGGGGTCTTGCGCGATCGAAGGGTCTGAGGAGTCGGAATTGCTAATGGAAGCCGAAGCGAGATACGCTGAAGTTTCGGACCGGTTCGAAGTGCTTTCCGACCGTCTGATTGCCAATTATGAAGATGTGGACAAGGCCGACGGTTTCCGCCGTGATATGGGGCAATTGTATGTCTCGTATTACAGGGAGTGCGTCAATTTCGTCATGGAACATCCGGGGGCGATGGCTTCGGTAAGCGTATTGTTCCAGAGGATAGGGGACAATCTTCAAGTCTTCGCTACGGACACGGATGCCGCCCATTTCAAAAGGGTGCGCGATTCCATAGCGGCAGTCTATCCGGAATCCAAGTATCTTGTCCCGATGGACAATGAGATATCTTCGCGCGAAAGTGCGCTGGAACTCAGGATGAGACTGGAAACATCGAAGGAGATAGGTTTTCCCGATCTGATACTCCCCGATACCCAAGGGAAGGAAGTCCAGCTCTCCAGTGTGGATGCACGGCTGATATTGCTGCATTTCTGGACCGCTTCCGATGCATCGCAGAATATTTACAATACACAGGTCCTGAAACCCATTTATGACAAATACAGAGCAGAGGGACTTGAAATATATGCGGTATCTTATGACATAGACAAGGCCCATTGGGCCGGTATCGTGCGCGAGCAGGATTGCGGCTGGATCAATGTGAACGATTGCACCTCGTCTTCCTCGCTGATTTACAATGTTACCGATTTGCCGATGACTTTCGTGATTTGCGGTAATACGGTCACGGACAGCGGAGTGTTCAACAGGGTCCGACTCGAACGCATCATCCGTTCGGGATTATAGGTTTCCTGCTTTTCGTAGCCACGAATTCCTTTAAATAGAACGGTTCGAAATATGCAGTGTCTTCGAACTGCCTTTCCGCAAGCCTTTCCAGCGCAGGTTTCAGCATGGCGGAGGCTTTGGGACAGCATTGTATGAACGAGGCGTTCGGTCCGGCATGGGATATCTTTGAAAATTTTTCCGCACCGTCGCCGATAAAGAGCACTTTCCCTTTACCGAGCAGGTCTCCGAATGAGTCTCCGTCAAGTACCAGGGCTTGCGTCTGCCCTGTTTCTTTCCCGGTGCCGTCGAAGACCGAACAATAAACCTCCATGCGCCGCGCGTCTATCATCGGCACTATCGTATGGCAGTCTTCCGGAAGCAGGCCTTCGGCTATGGCC
>DEPW01000123.1:6177-6950 GCA_002358965.1 Bacteroidales bacterium UBA3382 | reverse complement strand
AGTACCATGCTGTTCTTTACGGCGAAAGGAAAATGTTTCTGGCTTAAGGTATATGATATTCCGGAAGGAGCGAAGGCTTCCAAAGGAAGGGCCTTGCAGAATGTGATCAATATCGAGCCTGACGACAAGATATGCGCGTACATCAATGTGAAGAGCCTTAAGGACGAAGACTATATCAACAACAACTATATCATCCTCGGGACGAAACGCGGCACCATCAAGAAGACATCGCTTGAAGCATACTCGAGGCCGCGCGCTAACGGCATAAACGCAATCACGATACGCGAAGGCGACGAACTGCACGGTGCCGTACTCACCAACGGCAGTTGCGAGATACTTCTTGCCGGAAGGAAGGGCCGCTGTGTCCGTTTCGATGAAAAGGATGCCCGGGCCATCGGCCGTACCGGGGCCGGTGTGCGCGGCATTTCGATAGACGATGACGACGAAGTGGTGGGCATGGTATGCGTAGATTCGGCAAGTGCCGGCATGGATTCCAAGACCATCCTCGTGGTGAGCGAAAACGGTTATGGCAAGAGGTCCGCCCTGGACGATTACCGCAAGACAAACCGCGGAGGAAAGGGCGTGAAGACGATTAACATTACCGAAAAGACGGGGCAGCTCATAGCCTTGAAGCAGGTGACCGAGGACAATGACCTGATGATCATAAACCGTTCGGGAATCACAATCAGGCTCGCCGTATCCGACATAAGGGTGGCAGGACGCTCTACCCAGGGCGTAAGGCTTATCAATATCAAGGAAGGCGACGGCATAGC
>DEPW01000123.1:5457-6152 GCA_002358965.1 Bacteroidales bacterium UBA3382 | reverse complement strand
GGCATAGCTGCCGTATGTACGGTGGACAACAGAGAGTCGGAAGAAGAATTGTAAGATTATTAACCCAAAAAGATATTTTCATGAAAAGATTGTTTATTGCAATTTCACTGCTTCTGTCAATACAGTTGGCAGGCGCACAGTCCAAGGCGGTAACTGATGCCATCAACGATGTGAACAAGGCCAAGGCTGCTTTGGAAAACCCTAAGAAAGCCGCAAAGGCCTCATCGTGGATCAGCCTTGGCGAAGCTTATGTGAAGGCTTTCGAGGCTCCGGGTGAAAGCGTGGCCGTAGGTCTGGGTATGCCTCAGCCTCAGGTGGCGATGTTCCTCGGAGGTGCCGCTCCGGTTTCCTCTGCGGACAAGGTCGTAGGCGGAGTGCCTTATCACATAGATTCTTATCCGGAGTTCAACCTCTACTATGACGCTAACGGACTGCTCGCAATCGTCGAAGTCACAAAGCCGGCATTTACCGATATCGACCCTCTCGACGAGGCGATAAAAGCCTATGTGAAGGCCGGTGAACTTGAAACAAAAGGGAAAGGCATCGAGAAGATAAAAGAGCATCTCTCGACAGTCTCTTCCCTCTATTTCCAGGATGCCATGAATATGTACAGCCTCGGTAAATATGCGGACGCTTCCGACGATTTCATCAAATGCATCGAAATATCCGAAACGGACCTGATCGGTTCGGTGGAT
>DEPW01000123.1:0-5443 GCA_002358965.1 Bacteroidales bacterium UBA3382 | reverse complement strand
CCCTCGCGGTGTTCAATGCCGGTTTCACAGCCAGCCTTGCCAATGACACGACAAGGGCGATAAGCATGTATGAAAGGTGCGTGGAACTCGGATATTATGAAAACGGGGATGTATTCGCAAGCCTTGCCGACCTTTACATAGGCCAGGGCAAAAACGAAGTGGGCAGGACCATACTTGAAGACGGCTTCAAACTCTTCCCTTCAAGCCAGGCCATCATCATCAGCCTCATCAACTACTACATGGACGCCAAAGAGGATCCTGCAAAGCTCTTCGCACTGATAGCCGAAGCCAAGGCCAACGAGCCTAACAACGCATCCCTGTACTATGTCGAGGGCGATATATACAAGGGCATGGGCGAGATGCAGAAGGCCCTTGACTGCTATTACAAGTCTTTCGAAATAGACAACAGCTACTATTTCGGACTTTATGCAGCAGGCGTGCTTTGGTATGACGAAGCCGTGCGCGTTTCCGAAATCGCACAGTCGGAAATGGATGACCAGAAGTACCAGGCTCTCGTAGACGAGTTCGAAGGCTATATGAAGAATGCGATAGAGCCTTTCGAAACATTGTTCGAAGTAGCGGATGATCCTGAGTTCAAACAGGTGTCGGCAGAATATCTCAAGAGCATAAACTTCCGTTTCAGGAACGAAGACCAGAAATATGCCGATGCATACGAGAAGTACAATTCGTATCTGAATTCGTTGTAACCAATAGACAGTTTTATTAAGAATATATGATTTACAGGCGGCAATTGCGTAATGCCTTTGCCGCCTTTTTTGATTCCGAGGGCTGAAATGAGATTTTTGTTGAAAATATTGATTGTCCCGGCTGTTTTCCTGATATTTCCTTTCAGGTCTTCCGCGGACGAGGGCATGTGGTTGCCCGTATTGATTTCCCAAAGGATAGACGATATGCAGCAAAAGGGATTCAGGCTCGATGCCGAAGACATATACAGCATCAACCAGGCTTCGCTGAAGGATGCCGTCGTCCTGTTCAACGGAGGCTGCACTGGCGAACTGATTTCCGACAGAGGCCTTTTGTTGACGAACCATCATTGCGGCTACGGCGCCATCCAGAAACACAGTTCGGTCGAACACGATTATCTCAAGGACGGTTTCTGGGCCATGTCTTTGGACGAGGAGCTGCCTAACGAAGGACTATGGGTGAGTTTCCTTGTGAGGATGGAGGATGTCACCGACAAGGTGCTTGCCGGCTATGTCCCGACTATGGACGAGAGCCAGAGGGACTCTTTGGTCAATGCCAACGGAAACCGGATCGCGGCTGCGGCCGCTGCGGAGGGTCCGTCATATAAAGCTTCGATCGAGGCCATGTATTACGGCAACCAGTATTTCCTGTTCGTTTACCAGAGATTCGACGATGTGCGCCTTGTGGGCGCTCCGCCTTCTTCCGTGGGAAAATTCGGAGGGGATACCGACAACTGGATGTGGCCGAGGCATACAGGGGATTTTTCGATATTCAGGATATATGCGGACAAGGACAACAACCCGGCACAGTACTCTGAAGACAATGTCCCTTACAGGCCGAAGAGATTCTTCAAACTGTCGGTTTCCGGAATAGCCGAGGGCGATTTCACTTTCGTCTACGGCTTCCCGGGAAGTACCAGCGAATATGTGCACTCTTCCGCCATCAAGTATATAGAGGATATGAATCCCAAGAAGATAGACCTCAGGACCGGAAGGCTCGATATCATGAAGAAATACATGTCCGCCGACCAGGATGTAAGGATACGCTATTCGTCCAAACAGGCAAATGTCGCCAATGCATGGAAGAAGTGGCAGGGAGAGCTCAAGGGGCTTGTCAAGCTCGGCACCTATTCGCAGAAGAAGGCCTTCGAGGCTGATTTCGAGCAGTGGGCGCAGGATGGCGGACATGCCGGATACGCTGCCCTTACGGACTCGCTGTCGAGGCTCTACGAAGAGGTCTATCCTTATTCGTACGCCATGGACTATTATGCCGAATCCCTGAACGGGACTGATGCTTTCAGGTTTGCGTATACCGTGGCCCGTTATGTCGAAAGGAACGGGACCGAAGGCCTTGACGTCCTTGTGAACGCGTTCTTCAAGGATTATTACTATCCGATAGACGAGGAAATATTCATTTTTACGGCACAAAGGTTCATGGATGATGTCCCTGATGATTTCAAGCCGGAATACATCAAGAATGAATTCGCCCGCCTGGGGTCGGCGGATGCCGTTGCGGACTCCGTGTTCGCGGTGTCGGCCTTCACCGACAGGGACAGATGCCTGGCCCTTGCTTCCCTTGATTCGGCAGAGGCTTCGGCGGCAATACATTCGGACCCGCTTTACAGGATGTCCGAATCGTTTTACGGAAACTATGCGTCCCTCTCCGTGCCTGCAATGCGCATAAACGAGCGCATTGCATTGATGAACAGGACATATATGAAGGGACAGATGGAGTACCTTGAAGACAAGGTCTTCTATCCTGACGCCAATCTTACTTTACGCGTCTCTTACGGCGAAGTGGCAGGCTTCAGACCGTCCGACGGGGTGATATACATGCCTGTTTCCACGATCGAGGGCATCATGCAGAAAGACAATCCGGAAATCTTCGATTACGACATACCGCAGAAACTCCGCGATCTGTATGCCGCCAAGGACTACGGACGATGGGAAGCCGACGGCACCGTGCCGGTGTGCTTCCTTGCCACGAACCATACTTCTGGAGGAAATTCGGGCAGCCCGGTGATAAATGCCGACGGTAATCTCGTCGGAGTGAATTTCGACCGTGTATGGGAGGGGACGATGAGCGATCTTGCGTTCGACCCGGAGCTTTGCCGCAATATCTCCCTCGACATCAGGTATGTGCTTTTCATCATAGACAAGTACGCCGGTGCGCAGAATATCATGGACGAGCTCGTGCTCGTCGACTGACACTGTCCCTACGGCAGTGAAGAGACGGTTTCGGTCACCCATGTGAGGATGCCGACGGAGGCGGACAGCAGTCTTCCGCAAAGCAGTCCGGCTTCCGGCCAGATAGGGTAAAGTGCGATCGAAGCCAATATCAGCGCAAGTATCACTGAACTCAGCGGTACGCATATCAGATTGGTTACAAGGAAGTATTTGGGAAAATACCCGAAATACCATAAAATCAGCGGAAGCGTCGATATCTGGCACGCGACAGACATGGCGATGGTGGTCCAAATGTACCCCATCGCCTTGTTTTTGGTGGCAACGAGGCTTTTCAGGCGAGGGAAAATCGTGAAGATCCCTATCATCGCGCTGTAAGAGAGCTGGAAGCCGACATCCGCCGCCGCGCCTGGATTCAATGTCAGTATGGCAATGGCGCTGAGAGCGAGCACCCACAGGGGTTTCTGCTTTCTCCCGATGATCTTCGCGGTCTCGTAGATGCAAATCATGACGAAGGCGCGCGCGATGGAATTCGCCATGCCTGTCATGGCCGAATAGAGGAAAAGCACGACGATGTTGATGACGCTTCTGACCGCTGTCCCTGCCCGGTTTCCCGGGATGAACGCGGTGAGAAGATTGAGTATGACATAGAATATGCTCAGGTGCATTCCGGAAAGCGCGAGAAGGTGCGAGGCTCCGCTTATGCGAAAATGCTCCTTGTCTTTGTACGGTATTCCCGATTTGTCGCCAAGGAAAAGCGCCTTCGAATATGCGACGGCTTCGGGCTCGCCGGGCAGAGCCGCCTCGATGGTGTTGTCGCAGAACGAATACAGCCTCTCGACCGTCTGTGTGCCTGTCCCGGGCAGTATGCTCCCCGATGCGATGCGCAGGTAAATGAATGCGGCAAAGTAAATGGCTCCGATGCCTATGACGAACAGTCTTATTCTGAATCCTTCCCCTCTCATCTTTCAACCTCCAAGTCAGAATTTGGTTGCAATTTAATAATTTAATTCATATTTTTGCGATAATTTTTAATTTTCGTCAAGATGAAAGTCCTGGTATTGAATTGCGGCAGCTCTTCCCTGAAATATCAATTGCTTGATATGAAGAGCGAAGATGACTATGAGTTGAAGGCCAAGGGCCTTGTAGAACGCATAGGGATGGACATGTCCGTCCTAACACACAGAAAGACCGGAATTGACAAGTATGTTGTCGAAATGCCGATACCCGACCACAAAGTGGCGATTTCATGTGTCTTAAAGGAACTGCTCGACGGCGCTCACGGCGTCATGTCTTCCGTGGAGGAGATAGAGGCCGTAGGTCACCGCGTGGCGCATGGCGGCGAATATTTTACGCAAAGCGTTTTCGTCGATGCCGAAGCCGAAAGGAATATCGAGGCATGCTGTGATCTGGCTCCCCTGCACAATCCGGCAAACCTCCTGGGAATAAGGGCGATGGCCGAACTTCTCCCAGGTGTTCCGCAGGTAGCGGTGTTCGATACTTCCTTCCATTCCACGATGCCGGATTATGCGTATCTTTACGCGCTCCCTTATGAGTTTTACCAGAAATACAAGGTACGCCGCTACGGTTTTCACGGTACTTCGCACAAGTATGTCGCCGAAAAGGGCTGCAAGATTCTCGGAAAGGACATCAAGGACCTGAAGATCATTACCTGCCACCTCGGAAACGGCAGTTCGATCACTGCTATACAGAACGGCAGGTCGATCGATACTTCCATGGGCTTCACCCCTCTTGAGGGGCTTATCATGGGGACGCGCAGTGGAAATGTCGACCCGGGAGCAGTCTCTTACATAGAGGAAAAGGAAGGTATCTCGCCTGCAGAGATGAACGCTGTCCTTAACAAGAAAAGCGGTTTTCTCGGTCTGTCCGGGCTGTCTTCCGACTGCCGCGATCTTACCGAAGCCGCCGATGCGGGTAATGAAAGGGCGAAGCTGACCCTTAAGAAGCTTGCTTACGATATCCTGAAATACATAGGTGCGTATTCGGCCGTAATGGACGGTGTCGACCTTATCATCTTTACGGGAGGCATAGGTGAAAACAACCGCAGCATGCGCCGTCTGGTTTGCGAGCATCTCGATTTCCTCGGTGTGGAGTTCGATTATCAGGCCAATGATAGCGTATCGGGTGAGGATCTGATACTTACCAAACCTGGCGCCAAGACCACGGTCATGGCTTTGACTACCAACGAAGAGCTTGTGATCGCAAGGGATACCATGAGGATAGTTGCGGAAAGGAACAGGAAATAGGTTTTAATAAAAAATAGATCAATCTTATGATTAAAAGTTTCGAGGACATTTTTACCGAACTTAAGTCCAAACAGAAAAAAAGACTCGTAGCGGCATGGGCTGTAGACGACCATACCGTTACAGCTGCCTATCGTGCAGCGGAAATGGGAATCGTCGATGTCACCCTTATAGGGAGCGAAAAGATGATCCTGGATGTATGCCAGGCCGAGAAACTCGACCCGTCGCTTTTCAGGATTGTCAATAACGAGGACGAACTCGCTTCGATAGCGGCAGGCGTAGACATGATCA
>DEPW01000093.1:4521-9116 GCA_002358965.1 Bacteroidales bacterium UBA3382 | reverse complement strand
GCTGCTTATACCGGATAGCGGGCTTCTGTTCTGGATGCTTCTGATCTTCGCGGTGGTGCTGGCCATCCTCGCGAAATTCGGTTTTCCCGTCATCACCAAGATGATAGCAAAACGCACGGACCATATCAGCGATTCTTTGCGACTTGCCCAGGAAGCCGAAACAAAGCTCGGACAGATGAAGCAGGAACATGCCAGGATGATAGCACAGGCACGCGAAGAGCAGGACCGGATACTCAAAGAAGCCGCTCAGGAAAGGGACAACATCATACGCCAGGCGCAATCGCAGGCGCAGGACGAAGCGCGCAAGATGCTCGACGAGGCCAAAACGAGGATAGAGGCGGAAAAGGAAAGCGCGCTTCGGGAAATCCGCAGCCAGGTGGCCTTGCTGTCCGTCAGGATTGCCGAGAAGGTCATGCGCAAGGACCTCTCGTCGGACCAGGCACAGATAGACCTCGTAACGAGGATGCTCGACGAAGCCACAGCCTCGAAACAGACTAAGAACAACCGGTTGTCATGAATGTAGGCATTGTTTCGGCAAGATATGCGGAAGCGCTCCTGAAATATGTCGGTGAGACCGGGAACGGAGAACAGGTGTATGCCCAGGCATGCACTCTGGACAAATGCTTCGCCACCCTGGAAGACATGAGAAACATGATATACAATCCGAAGGCGACATCCGACAAGTTCAAGATGAGAGTGCTGACTACCGCCATAGGCGGGGAAGATAACGCCGCTGACGAACTTGTACGCTTCTTCAGGCTTGTCATAAATCACAGGAGGACCAAGTTCCTGCACCTGATGCTACGGATCTTCATAGGGAAATACAGGGAAACGAAGGGCATCAGCTGGGGCAGGCTGACTACGGCCGCAGCATCCGAAGAGCTTGAAAAGCGGCTTGCCGACATACTGCACGATATGACAGGAAAGACACTGGAGCTGGAAACCAAAACAGACCCGTCCATCATAGGAGGATTCATTTTCGACATGGAATGGACCCGGATGGATGCGAGTGTGGCATCGCAGCTCAATACGATAAAGCGGCAATTCATCGAAAAAAACAGAAGAATAGTATAAGAATATGTCTCAGAATATAAAACCAAGCGAAATATCGGATGTGTTGCTCAGGCAACTCAAGGAAATCAGGAACGAACTCCGGTTTGAAGAAATAGGCGAAGTCCTCCAGGTAAGCGACGGCGTAGTCAGGATCTTCGGACTGGAAAACGCCGAAGCCAACGAACTGATAGAGTTCGAGAACGGCATAATGGCCGTCGTGATGAACCTTGAGGAAGACAATGTCGGAGCCGTGCTGCTCGGCCCTACCGACCAGATCAAAGAAGGGATGACCGTCAGAAGGACTGGACGCATCGCTTCGATAAATGTGGGCGAAGGCATGATAGGGCGCGTAGTCGATCCGCTTGGAGTTCCGCTCGACGGACGCGGCACAATCGAAGGAGAACTGACCGAAATGCCTCTGGACAGAAAGGCGCCCGGCGTAATCTTCCGCCAGCCGGTAACCCAGCCTCTCCAGACAGGGTTGAAATCAATAGACGCAATGATACCTATCGGCAAAGGACAGCGCGAACTGATAATCGGCGACCGCCAGACCGGCAAGACAGCCATTGCGATAGACACCATCATCAACCAGCGCGAATCGTTCCTCGCCGGCAATCCCGTCTACTGCATCTATGTCGCAGTCGGACAAAAAGCCTCCACCGTGGCGAGCATAGTGAACACCCTCAGGCAGAAAGGAGCAATGGACTATACCATAGTAGTGGCGGCCCCGGCGGCCGACCCGGCGGCTATGCAATACTACGCACCGTTCGCAGGAGCGGCGATCGGAGAATATTTCCGCGACACGGGAAGACACGCCCTTGTAGTATATGACGACCTGTCGAAACAGGCTGTCGCTTACCGCGAAGTCTCCCTCATCCTGCGCCGTCCGTCAGGCCGCGAAGCATATCCCGGAGACATATTCTACCTGCATTCGAGACTGCTTGAAAGGGCTGCCAAGATCATAGACCAGCAGGATGTCGCCGAGCAGATGAACGATCTTCCCGAAAGCCTGAAAGGCAAGGTAAAATGCGGCGGTTCGCTTACAGCGCTCCCGATCATCGAGACACAGGCCGGAGATGTATCCGCATACATACCTACCAATGTGATTTCCATTACCGACGGCCAGATATTCCTCGACACGGACCTGTTCAACCAGGGTTTCAGGCCTGCGATCAATGTCGGCATCTCGGTTTCACGAGTAGGCGGAAGCGCCCAGGTGAAGAGCATGAAGAAAGTAGCCGGCACGCTTAAGATAGACCAGGCCCAGTACCGCGAACTCGAGGCTTTTTCGAAATTCAGCAGCGACATGGATCCGGTCACCGCCATGGCTATCGACAAAGGAAGGAAAAACAACGCGCTGCTCGTCCAGCCACAGTACTCCCCGATGCCCGTAGGCGATCAGGTGGCGATACTCTATTGCGGTACGCACGCCCTCATGAAAGACATACCTATTGAAAAGGTGAACGACTTCCAGACATCTTTCCTCAACAGGATGCATGCCGGACATGAGGAGGATGTACTGTCACCTCTCGCGGAAGGAAGAATCGACGAAAAGATCGAAGGAATCATCAAGGAAGTGGCCGAAGCGGCTGCGGCCCAATACAAAGGATAACACGAAATGGCTTCACTGAAAGAAATCAAAAGCAGGATTAATTCCATAAACGGGACACTCAAGATCACTTCGGCAATGAAGATGGTCGCGGCGGCCAAGCTCCATAAGGTACAGAATGCGATCGCCACGATGCTGCCTTATGAAAGCCAGCTGCACGAGATACTGTCCCGGCTTCTTTCCGACAGTGCAGAAAACGGCAATGGATCAAGCGTCGGCGAATTCATCACAGAAAGGCCGCTACGGAAAGTCGCCATCGTCACGGTAGCATCCAACAGCTCTCTGTGCGGAGCCTTCAATTCCAACGCCATCAGACATTTTAAAGAAACCGCCGACAGATACATTAACGCCGGACTCTCAAAAGACGACATACTCGTATACCCTGTCGGGAAGAAGATGGCCGAAGGAGTCGCAAAAGCCGGGTTCAAGCCTCAAGGAGATTTCAACACGCTGGCGGACAGACATGCCTACAATGAAGCCGCATCATTTGCAGAAAGCCTCATAGACAGCTATCTCAAAGGCGAAACAGACAGGATCGAACTCGTTTACAACCACTACAAATCATCGGCATCCCAGATTCCGATGAACGAAACCTATCTGCCCTTCGCCATAGAGACCGACGGACAGACCGGAAAGGAAGATGCGGACGGAAACGATTTCCTTAAGAACTACATAATCGAACCGGATCCTCAATCGGTCTTAAGGGTACTGTTGCCGAAAGTATTGGTACTTAAGATATTCACCGTGCTTCTCGATGCCAATGCCGCCGAACATGCCGCAAGGACGGTGGCTATGCAGGAAGCGAGCGACAATGCCCAGAAACTGCTGCAGGAACTCAAAGTCCAGTACAACAAACAGCGCCAGCAGGCAATCACCAACGAACTCCTGGACATCGTAAGCGGAACGATGGTGAACAATTAGCGGTGAATCACGCCTGCTTTACGGACCTGCGCGAAGACTTCACCTTTGCACGGACCACCTCTACTACGGCCGGAAGTATGGAAATCAGGATAATGGCCACAATCAACAGCTTGAGATTGTCCTGGACGAAAGGCAGGTCGCCGAAAAAATACCCGACATAGCAGAAAATCGCCACCCACGCGGCGCCTCCGACGGCATTGTAAATGATGAAATAGGTATAATTCATCTTGCCCATACCTGCGACGAAAGGCGCGAAAGTCCTGACTATCGGCACAAAACGGGCTATGATGATGGTCTTCCCTCCATATTTGTCGTAAAAGCGGTGCGTCTTCTCCAGATAGCTCCTCTTGAAGATCTTCGAATCGGGATTCCTGAAAAGCCTTTCCCCGAAGAAGCGTCCTATCACATAATTGCACGAGTCTCCGAGAAAAGCCGCCGCAAATACTATCAGCACCATCAGGTGTATGTTCAGAGGCGAATCCCCGAGCGCCGCTATCGCCCCTGCCACGAAAAGCAGCGAATCCCCTGGCAGGAACGGAGTCACCACAAGCCCAGTCTCACAAAATATGATAAGGAAAAGTATGGCATAGGTCCAAAGATGGTATTGGTTGACTATCTCGACCATGTGTTTGTCGATATTGAGGATGAAATCTATTATGAAGTCCATGATCCTTTAAACGGCATTGAGGAAAAAAGGTAAATTTTCGCGCACAAAAATAGTAAAAAATCCCAAAACCGCCGCCGCTATCAAGCTTTCGGGCCGGAGCCGGACAAGACTTCTGCGATTTTCGGGGCCAGAAGCAGGCGCACATGCTCTTCTTCCATGAAATGGCCTCCGTCATAAATATCGTATGTAGGATAGGCCGAAGCGCTTCCCTTGCATTTGCGGGCATGGAAAAAATATTTTTCGTAAGTCGCCACCGAGACTATGCCGCTGCGGCGGTAATGGTCGTTCTTTCCGAAAAACGCGAAAAAATAATCGGCTCTCTCACCGAGCTCTTTCGGTGAACGC
>DEPW01000093.1:422-4479 GCA_002358965.1 Bacteroidales bacterium UBA3382 | reverse complement strand
CAGCTTCGCCCTGAAATGAAGTTCCTGCCTGTCGCCCGGCTTTGGACGGTATATCCTTTCAAGCAAGGCCCTTACGCCCGGAATCCAGACGAGGAACGATGCCGCATAAAGGTAGAGGGGAGCATTCAACGACGGAGAGACAAGGATATGAGGCACTCCCTTGACGCGTATCGCCTGGACGGCACCGAGCGACTCCCCGACAATCAGATCCGGCCTGAGCTCCTCCATCCATGCCGCAATCTGCCCGTATGCTTCATCAGGATCGAAAGAATAGGTCCTTACGGCCACATGGTATTTTTCCTGCGGAAGCTCGTCGGAAAGTATTGCCGGTATCCGGCTGTCGCCGCCACCGCCCATCCCATGGATGTAAAGTATCACATGATAATCCCTCGCCGGCCTTGTATGCATTACCGTATCGAGAGGGCAGAACTGGCCTTCGGGGAAAATCTTCATATAGCTTTCGATGGCATCGGGCGAAATGTTTTCCTTGTCCGGTACGAACGGTTCGTCAGCGGACAGCATCAGCATCTTGTCCCCTATCTCGAGCCGCATGTCACCGTTGGGCACCTTGTAATCATCCCCTCTCTTGACCATAATCGCAAGCACTCCTTTAGGAAATCCCACATCCATCAGCAGAGGACCGTTCGCCAGTATCTTTTCATCGACCGTTATGTCCCATACTTTGGACTTGAGGTCTTCGGGCAGTTCCACGCCGAAATCATTGCCTTCCTTCGGAGAGGCGGCCGTCAGTTTCAAGACTTTTGCGAAAAGATTCACCGTCATGCCCTGCACCAGCAGGGACACGAGAGTGATGAAGAATACGATATTGAATATGTTACGCGCCCCAGGCACATCCTCTATGACGGGATATGTCGCGAATATTATCGGCGCCGCCCCCCTGAGCCCTACCCAGGAAACATACAATTTGCTCTTTGCGGAAAACTTCCTGAAAGGCAGCATGGTCAGAAAGACACTTGCCGGGCGTCCCAGAAGGATTATGAACAAGGCGATGAGCACGCCCGGGACGACTATCGGGAGCATCTCGGACGGATTGACAAGCAACCCGAGCGTAAGGAATATCACTATTTGGAAAAGCCATGTCATGCCGTCGAGGAATTTGGCTGTTTCGCGCTTGTTCACCAAGGGACTGTTACCTACGACCATGCCGGCTATGTATACTGCAAGGTATCCGTTGCCTTTGATCAGATCGGTAATCGAAAATGTGAAAAAAACCATGCACAGCATCAGTATCGGATAGAGCGAGGAAAAATGCAGATTGATCCTGTTGGTTATCCACACCGCCGCCTTCCCCATCCCGAACCCGGCCAACGCTCCTATTGCGAGCTGCGCCAGGAAAGTCAATGCAATGTGTCCGAAAGAGGAATTGTCGCCAGCCAACACCTGTATCAGCACTATCGTCAGCATATACGCCATAGGGTCGTTACTCCCGCTCTCGAACTCCAGCAATGGCTTGAGGTTGTGTTTCAGGCCTGTATTCCGGCTACGCAGCACATTGAACACCGAGGCCGAGTCCGTAGATGACATCGTCGCCGCAAGAAGCAACGAAAACACCAAAGTATATCCTGCCATATCGAACAGCCTGTTGCACAGGAAATATATGAACACTCCGGTAAACAGGGTCGTAAGCAGCACCCCGACCGTCGAAAGCGCTATTCCCGGGGCGAGTACCGGCTTTATGCTTTTGAAATCGGTATCCATGCCTCCTGAGAAGAGGATGATGCTCAGCGACACCATGCCTATGAACTGGGCCAGTTTCATATCGTTGAACTGCAATCCCAGGCCGTCCGACCCGAAAAGCATCCCGACAAATAGGAAGAGCAGCAGCACCGGTATCCCGAGCTTGTAGCTCGCACGGCTCGCAAGCAGGGCCACAAATATGATTATCGACGCTATGAGTATGAAATTACCGGCTGTAAGATACATTTCGCTTTTTTGTTTATGGGCGGAACAAATTTACAAAAATAATACCTATATTTGTCGACTGTATGAAAATTAATCGTTAAAAATAAATTTAAAAACACTTAAAAAAAGCATTAAAATGTATTTGAAATCGATTACCGCAGCCGCATTACTGTCGGCAATTTCTTTCGGTGCAATGGCCCAGGCGCCACAGAACGATGCTCCCGAATACGAGTTCAAGACCATCAAGGAACTCCCTATCACATCAATCAAGAACCAGTACATGTCGGGAACATGCTGGTGCTTCTCGGGTCTGGCTTTCATCGAGTCCGAACTCATCAGGATGGGCAAAGGCGAACACGACCTTTCCGAAATGTTCGTTGTCTCGCACTCATACTCCGACAGGGCGGTCAAATATGTGCGCATGGACGGCAAATTCAACTTCTCCGCCGGTTCTTCATGTGAAGACGTACTCCATGTAATCAACGACTACGGCATCGTTCCACAGGAAGCCATGCCAGGCTTCAACTATGGCGAAGAGCTCCCTGTTCACGGTGAAATCGATGCTGTAACCCTCGCCTATGTTCAGGAAATAGCAAAACGCCCTAACGGCAAACTTTCGACCGCATGGAAACGCGGCTTCGACGGCATCCTTGCAGCATACTTCGGCGAATATCCAGAGACTTTCACCTACCAGGGTCAGGAATACACTCCTAAGAGCTTCGCCGAAAGCCTCGGAATCAATCCGGACGACTATGTATCCATTACCTCATACAACCACCATCCTTTCTACAGCCAGTTCGTACTTGAAATCTGCGACAACTGGAGATGGGACTTTTCATACAATGTTCCCCTCGACGACATGATGGCCATCATGTACAATTCGATAGACAAAGGCTACACCATCGCATGGGGCTCGGATGTAAGCGAAAGGGGCTTCACCCGTGACGGAATCGCGGTAGTCGTTGACGAAGCAGCCAAGAAGGCCGGTTCGGACCAGGAAAAATGGGTGGGAAAATCCGAAGAGGCGCAGCCTGAAAAGCTCCTCCCTGCCGAACTCGAAATCACCCAGGAACTCCGTCAGACAGGTTATGACAACAAGACCACTACCGACGACCACGGCATGCTCATTTACGGAATCGCCGAAGACCAGGACGGCAACAAATATTTCATGGTGAAGAACTCATGGGGCGATGCAGGAAAATATCACGGAATCTGGTATGCTTCCGACGCTTTCGTAAGATACAAGACCATGAACATCATCGTCCACAAGGATGCCATCCCTAAGGACATAAAGAAGAAACTCGGCATCAAATAACATGACAAGACATTTGCCAAACGCCATAACACTCCTGAACCTCGTTTCAGGAGTGTTCGGTATTATATGCGCCACAAGGGGCGATATGGGCGGAGCTTTCATATTCATGATGGCAGCCGCCGTATTCGATGTGCTCGACGGAGCCATGGCCCGAGTCCTGAAGGCTTACTCGGCCGTAGGCAAAGAGCTGGACTCGCTCTCGGATCTTGTCAGTTTCGGAGTACTTCCGGCCCTTATGCTGTTTTATGTGATGCAGCGTTTTTTCATGGGCCCTCTCTGGCTCACATACATACCGTTAGCGCTCGTACCGTGCGCGGCATTGAGACTTGCCCGGTTCAATCTCGACGAAACTCAGGCACACTCTTTCAAAGGCCTGCCCGTGCCGGCAGCCGCAATGTTGATCGGTTCGACAGCCACAGTAATAGACGAGTACGCGCTCGGCTGGCTCCACAATCTGATGGCCGGCAGTTTCATCGTCATGCCGGTAATGATATACATAGTTTGCAGACTGATGCTCAGCCGCCTGCCGATGGTCTCGCTGAAAAGCTTTTCGGCCCGGACCGACAGCTCCGCGGCAGCTCATCCGCGAGGAGCGCTCATCACCGTCTTTTCAATCCCCATAGCTGTCGGCCTTGCCGTGCTGATTGCATTTGCCGGCGATGGGGTATTGGCGGCATCATCGTCAGGAGTCTGTGCGTTCGCTGCTGCTTACATAGTAGTGAACCTATGTGCGCGGTGGTGCCACCGCGCACAACGATAGGCCCTACAGTGCGCTCCGGGAAGGATCTGTGAGGGTGGCTCAAAAGGGCAATTTCTGCG
>DEPW01000093.1:0-409 GCA_002358965.1 Bacteroidales bacterium UBA3382 | reverse complement strand
TCTGCGTTACGCTTGATTCGGAAGCCTTGAAATTCCTCCTTTCGGGTCACACTCTTTCTTCCACTTCTTTCTCGATGGCAGCCACACGCCTGTCGGCGCGCATTGCGGCCTCGCCTATCGTAAGGCCGGCGCTTTCGGAAAGACCGATATAGAATTTGATCTTAGGTTCTGTTCCGGAAGGCCTTACGGTCAGCACCGTACCGTCCTCAGCCACATATTGGAGCACATTGGACGAAGGCAGTCCGGTCTCTTCGGGCCTGGTATAGTCTATCACGCGGACAACCGGCACTCCTCCTATGGCCTTGAGCGGTTCGTTACGGAACGAAACCATCAGCGAAGCTATCTTTTCAAGGCCTGCCTTGCCTTTCATCGTGAATGAAAGCATCTTTTCACGGTAATAGCCGTATTT
>DEPW01000090.1 GCA_002358965.1 Bacteroidales bacterium UBA3382 | reverse complement strand
GTGCGCAGGTAATCCGTGTGATGATGGACGAACTTTCGCGAATAGCTTCGCACTTGCTTTTCTTCGGTACATATTGCATGGACTTGGGAGCGACAACAGCGTTGTTCTACGGAATACGCGAGCGTGAGACCATACTTGATATACTTGAGGAGACTTGCGGGGCGCGTATGTCGTTCAATTATGATGTGATTGGAGGCGTGCGCGAGGACCTTCATCCTAATTTCGTTCAGCGTGTCAAGGATTTCATCGCTATTATGCCGTCGCGTCTGAAAGAATACCATACATTGGTCACGGGCAACGTGATTTTCCAGAACCGCTTGAAGGAAGTAGGTATGCTTAGCCGCGAGGATGCCATAAGCTATGGTGTCGCAGGGCCTTCCGGCCGTGCTTCCGGTTGGGCGTGCGATGTGCGCAAAAGGCATCCTTACGCGATGTACGGGAAAGTGGACTTCAAAGAGATCGTCTTCGAAGAAGGAGACTGCTTCGCCCGTTACATGGTCAGGCTCAAAGAGATCGAAGAGAGCATGAATATCATCGAACAGCTCATTGACAACATACCTCAGGGAGAATGGCAGATGAAGGTCAAGCCTGTCATCAAACTTCCCGCAGGAAGCTGGTATTCGGCCGTCGAGGGGAGCAGGGGCGAATTCGGGGCATTCATCGAAAGCCGCGCAGACCGTTATCCGTACAGGGTCAAATTCCGTTCCACCGGACTGCCTCTGGTCTCCTGTATAGACACTATCACGCGAAACGCCAAGATTGCGGACCTCATAGCCATAGGCGGAACCCTCGACTATGTCGTACCGGACATCGACAGGTAAACAATGACAGAGAAAACACAAAACAATAGGATATGTTTGATTTTGGTGTAGTAACAAGTTGGATACATGGGCAGTTGGTTTCGGTAATGCCTGAAACGCTCGCGATCATCATCGAGTGCCTGGCAATCGGAATCGCGCTTCTGCTGCTCTATGTCATAATCGCCATCATAATGATCTATATGGAGCGCAAAGTGTGCGCCGCGTTCCAGTGCCGCCTCGGCCCGAACAGGGTGGGAAAATGGGGCTGTCTCCAGGTGTTCTGCGATGTGTTCAAGATGCTCACAAAGGAGATAATCACCATACGGCATTCGGACAAGTTCCTGTACAACCTCGCCCCTTACATAGTGATATTGGCATCCGTTCTGGCATTTTCCTGCATACCTTTCAATAAAGGCATGGAAATACTCGATTTCAATGTCGGAGTCCTGTTTTTCATTGCGGCATCTTCCATCGGAGTCGTCGGGATATTGCTTGCCGGTTGGAGTTCCAACAGCAAATTTTCCCTTATCGGAGCGATGCGAAGCGGTGCGCAGATGATCAGTTACGAGCTTTCGATAGGCCTGTCGATACTTACGGTGGTAGTACTGACGGACACGATGCAGTTTTCCGAGATTGTCGCAAGGCAGCAGGACGGATGGTTCCTCTTCAAAGGCCACATTCCGGCCCTGATCGCTTTCATAATCTACCTCATAGCCGGCAACGCCGAAGTGAACAGGGGGCCGTTCGACCTGCCTGAAGCCGAATCCGAACTGACGGCGGGCTACCATACCGAATATTCGGGCATGCATTTCGGACTGTTCTATGTAGCCGAATTTGTGAACCTGTTCATCGTTTCCAGCATCGCTGCCACCATCTTCCTCGGAGGATGGATGCCGCTGCACATACCGGGGCTCGACGGATTCAACCAGGTGATGGACTACATCCCCGGATTCGTATGGTTTTTCGCTAAAGCTTTCTTCATCGTATGGCTTCTGATGTGGATCAAATGGACTTTCCCGAGACTGAGGATCGACCAGATACTTACTCTCGAATGGAAATATCTCGTGCCTATCGGGCTCATCAACTTGATATTGATGGTGATAGTAGTAGTATTCAATTTGCATTTTTAAACCATGAGCAGTTATATTAAAGGATTCTTCCACGGTTTAGGCTCACTCCTGACGGGAATGAAAGTGACATGGAAGGAGTTTTTCACCAAGAAGGTCACCGAACAGTATCCTGAAAACCGGGCAACTCTCAAGATGTACGACAGATATTGCGGAGAGCTGACCATGCCGCATGATGAAAACGGCAACAACAAATGCATCGCATGCGGACTGTGCCAGATGAACTGCCCGAACGGTACGATCAGGATCGTTTCCGAAACGGTCACGGATCCCGAAACCGGAAAATCGAAAAAGAGGCTTGTAAGATACGAGTACGACTTAGGCTCGTGCATGTTCTGCCATCTATGCGTAAACTCATGCCCTCACGACGCCATCGAATTTTCGACAAACTTCGAACATTCCGTATTCACGAGGGAAAAACTTGTAAAAATATTGAATAAGCGATAGCCATGGAAATAACTCTTGATCTGATTGTATTTGTCATACTCGCCATTTTCATAACGGTGAGCGCCGTATTGGCTGTAACGACAAAAAGGATACTGAGGGCGGCCACATACCTGCTCTTCGTGCTTTTCGGTACGGCAGGAATCTATTTCCAGCTGAATTACTCTTTCCTCGGAGCCGTACAGCTGCTGATATACGCCGGAGGCATAACCGTGCTGTATGTGTTCTCGATACTGCTGACATCGAGCGAAGGCGACAAGGCCGAAAAGCTGAAAAAGGGTCGTCTCGCAGCCGGCCTTGCTGCAAGCGCCGCCGGCCTGGCGGTCTGCCTGTTCGTAGTGCTGAAACACCAGTTCATCCCGTCGCATTTCGAACACGGCGAACTTCCTGTACGGACTATCGGCCATGCGCTCATGGAGAGCGGGAAGAACGGCTATGTGCTTCCGTTCGAAGTGATAAGCATCCTGCTGCTTGCATGCATCGTAGGAGGAATCCTGATTGCAAGGAAACGCTAAAACGACAAAAACTGGATACGATATGATACCGATGGAATATTATCTGATAGTCTCCACGATAATGATGTTCGTGGGCATATACGGTTTCTTCACAAGACGCAATCTCCTCGCCATGCTGATTTCGGTCGAGCTGATACTGAATTCCGTAGACATCAATTTCGTAGTCTTCAACAGGTTCCTGTTTCCGGGACAGCTGGAAGGCTTCTTCTTCACGATGTTCGCAATAGGGATAAGCGCCGCCGAAACCGCCGTGGCGATTGCCATAATCATCAACATTTACCGCAATCTGCGGAACATCCAGGTCAAAAACCTGGACAACATGAAATGGTAGGGAGGGACGGCTTATGGAATATACGATTCTCATACTTTTGCTCCCTCTGCTCAGCTTCGTCTTCACCGGCCTGCTCGGGACCAGGCTAAAACCGAAGGCAGCCGGTCTGATCGGCACGCTGACTACGGCCACGGTAGCGGCTTTGAGCTACTGGACCGCAATTTCCTATTTCGGTGCAGGACGGGACGCATCGGGCGTCTTCCCTACCCGGACCGCATGGAATAGCGTATGGCTTCCGTTTACCGACAGCCTCCACATAGACATAGGCTTCATGCTCGACCCGATATCGGTAATGATGCTCATAGTCATTTCGACAGTATCGCTGATGGTACACATATATTCGTTCGGATACATGAAGGACGAACGGGGCTTCCAAAGATATTACGCCTTCCTTTCGCTGTTCACGATGAGCATGCTGGGTCTCGTCGTGGCTACCAACATCTTCCAGATGTACATATTCTGGGAACTCGTCGGAGTCAGCTCATACCTGCTTATAGGCTTCTATTATACAAAGAAAGAGGCCATAGCCGCATCGAAGAAGGCATTCATAGTGACAAGATTCGCGGATCTCGGTTTCCTCATCGGAATCCTGATATTCGGTTACTATACAGGGACATTTTCATTTACCGCCGACTCTGAAGCATACGGTCTGGCGAAGACGATGCTCCCTCTTGCACTGGGCCTCATGTTCATCGGAGGCGCCGGCAAGAGCGCGATGTTCCCTCTGCATATCTGGCTGCCTGACGCGATGGAAGGTCCGACACCCGTATCCGCCCTCATACATGCGGCCACCATGGTAGTGGCAGGCGTATACCTCGTGGCAAGGATGTTCCCTCTGTTCATAGGATATGCCCCAGACGTACTGCATATCACCGCATATGTAGGAGCATTCACCGCCCTGTATGCCGCAATCGTGGCCTGTGTCCAGAGCGATATCAAGAGAGTCCTGGCTTTCAGTACCATATCTCAGATAGGTTTCATGATAGTGGCGCTCGGAGTCTGCACTTCGGCCGACCCTCATGAAGGCGGACTGGGATATATGGCCTCGATGTTCCACCTTTTCACTCATGCGATGTTCAAGGCTCTGCTCTTCCTCGGCGCCGGCTGTATCATACATGCGGTGCACTCCAACGAAATGTCCGCCATGGGAGGCCTGAGGAAATACATGCCCGTAACGCACATCACCTTCCTGATAGCCTGCCTGGCTATAGCCGGAATCTGGCCGTTGAGCGGCTTTTTCTCCAAAGACGAGATACTTGCCGCCTGCTTCGGATTCAGTCCATGGATGGGAGGCCTGATGACATTCATAGCCGGTCTGACCGCGTTCTACATGTTCCGCCTGTACTACTGCATTTTCTGGGGCAAGGAGGACAAAGAGCTTCATGCGGAACACAGACCGCATGAAGCGCCGTTGTCCATGACCGCACCGTTGGTTTTCCTTGCCGTCGTCACTTTGGTGGCAGGATGGATACCTTTCGGAGAGTTCGTCAGCAGCAACGGCCAGGAATACCATATGCATATCGACTGGAAAGTGGCCGGCACAAGCCTTTGCGTCGCCGCTGCCGGCATAGCCATCGCGACATTCATGTACCTGAAGGAAAGCAGGAAAACCGCAGACATGCTTGCGGCCCGTTTCAGCGGCCTGTACAAAGCTGCTTACCATCGCTTCTACATCGATGAAATATACCAGTTCATAACGCACAAAGTGATATTCGCCTGCATATCCGCCCCTATCGCATGGTTCGACCGCCATGTAGTGGACGGCTTCATGAACCTGCTTGCAAAGGGTACCGCCTCCTCATCCCGGGCAATACGCGGGATGCAGAGCGGAAATGTCCAGAAATATGCCATCTGGTTCCTTGGAGGAGCTATCGGAATCACGGTCATATTGCTTGTATTTTAACAGATAAAACTGAAGTTGTATTATGAATATATTGTCACTTTTTCCGGCTATCCCGCTGTTAACGATGCTGGGACTCTGGATTTCCAGGAACACCAGGCAGATTCACGCCGTAATGGTCACCGGAGCATCCGTGCTGCTGGTGCTTGCCGTGTATCTGGTATTCGCTTATCTGGGAATGAGGGCCGACGGACAGACTGCCGATATGCTGTTTACCGACAGTTTCATGTGGTATGAACCGCTGAACATACATTATTCGGTGGGAGTAGACGGAATATCCGTCGCCATGATCCTTCTTTCGGCAATCATCGTGTTTACGGGAACTTTCGCTTCCTGGCGCATGGAATCGGGAGCCAAAGAGTTTTTCCTCTGGTTCTGCTTCCTGAGCGTGGGGGTCTTCGGATTTTTCATTTCCCTCGACCTGTTCACGATGTTCATGTTCTACGAAGTGGCGCTTATCCCCATGTACCTGCTGATCGGAGTCTGGGGAAGCGGCAAGAAAGAGTATTCGGCGATGAAACTCACGCTCATGCTGATGTTCGGTTCGGCGTTGTTGCTGATAGGCATACTCGGCATATATTTCGGATCGGGAGGAACGACGATGAACATCCTGGAAATCGCCGATTTGCACAACATCCCGGCTTCGCTGCAAAGGGTATGGTTCCCTATCGTCTTCATCGGCTTCGGAATACTCGGCGCCCTGTTCCCGTTCCATACATGGAGTCCTGACGGTCATGCTTCGGCGCCTACGGCCGTGTCCATGCTGCATGCAGGCGTGCTTATGAAACTCGGAGGGTACGGCTGTTTCCGCGTAGCCATGTATCTGCTGCCCGAAGCCGCACAGGAACTGAACTGGATATTCATCATACTCACGGCAATTTCAGTAGTATACGGGGCCTTTTCGGCCTGCGTGCAGACAGATCTCAAATACATCAACGCCTATTCTTCCGTATCGCACTGCGGACTCGTGCTTTTCGCCATATTGATGATGAACACGACGGCTGTCACCGGAGCCGTGATGCAGATGCTCAGCCACGGCCTTATGACCGCACTGTTCTTCGCACTCATCGGCATGATTTACGGAAGGACCCACACCAGAGACATCAGGGAATTGAGCGGGCTGATGAAGATCATGCCTTTCCTCGCGGTAGGCTATGTGATAGCCGGACTCGCCAACCTCGGGCTGCCGGGATTCAGCGGTTTCGTCGCAGAGATGACCATATTCAACGGAGCCTTTATGAACAATGACACATTCCATCGCGTCGTGACGATCATCGCGTGCACATCCATAGTCATTACGGCGGTATACATCCTGCGCGTGATAGGCAAGATACTTTACGGGACCTGCAACAACCCGGAGCATCTCAAACTGAAAGACGCCACCTGGGACGAAAGGATAGCGGTCACCGTGCTTGTCATCGCGATAGCCGGATTAGGACTGTATCCGCTTTGGATGAACGACATGATCAGCGAAAGCGTAACGGGTTTGATATCACATATTTTGAATTAAAGACATTATGAATTATTCGGAAATTATCACATATATGCATACGGAAATCGCCCTGATAGCGGTAATCGTATTCGCCTTTCTGTACGACCTGATGGCCGGCAAACGCGGACGGCGCTTCTTCCACCCTGTAATGTGCACCGTGACGGCAATATTCGCCATTGCGACGATCTGCCCTTACAGCGAAGCCGGAGAGACATTCGGAGGCATGTTCCTGTACAGCCCCGTATACAACATGGTCAAGGGCATACTTGCAATCGGCACGCTGATAGTATTCCTCCAGGCCGACAGTTGGCTCCGAAGGGAAGACACCGAATTCAAACGCGGCGAATTCTATGTCCTGACGCTTTCCACATTGTTGGGAATGGATTTCATGATAAGCGCAGGCCATTTCCTGATGTTTTTCATAGGAATGGAACTTGCCTCCGTGCCGATGGCCTGCCTGGTGGCTTTCGACAAATACAAAAACAATTCGGCCGAGGCCGGAGCAAAGTATATCCTGAGCGCACTGTTCGCAAGCGGTCTGATGCTCTTCGGCATCTCGTTCTTTTACGGCACATGCGGGACCCTGTATTTCGAAGACATGGTCTCCCGCATAGACGGAAGTCCGCTGCAGATAATGGCGATGGTCTTCTTCTTTGCAGGACTCGGTTTCAAACTTTCGCTCGTACCGTTCCATCTCTGGACAGCCGACACTTACCAGGGCGCCCCTACCGCCGTCACCTCGTACCTTTCGGTCGTTTCGAAGGGAGCTGCGGCATTCGCGCTGATGGTCGTGCTGATTAAGGCTTTCGCTCCTATGGCGGAAAACTGGCAGCTGATGCTGTGGATTGTCATCGCCCTGAGCATCACCATCGCCAACCTATTCGCCATCAGGCAGAAGAACATGAAACGCTTCCTTGCCTTCTCGTCCATCTCGCAGGCAGGATATATCATGCTGGCCATAATCAGCGGTACGGCATTCGGAATGACATCCCTGATATTCTATATATTGGTATACATGGCGGCCAACCTCGCCGCATTCGGCGTAATAGGGGTCATTGAACAGAACAGCGGAGGAAAGATCCTCATGGACGATTACGACGGGCTGTACAAGACGAATCCGAAACTCGCCGTCATCATGATGCTCGCACTGTTTTCGCTCGCGGGAATCCCTCCGTTCGCAGGCTTCTTCTCGAAATTCTTCATTTTCGCATCCGCCTTCGAACAAGGATTCCATGTACTTGTATTCATCGCCCTGGTAAACACCGTGATTTCGCTGTATTACTACCTGCTCGTAGTAAAGGCGATGTTCATCAACTCCAATGACAGCCCGATAGCCGCATTCAAAAGCGACTGCAGTACACGCATCAGCCTTGCGGTCTGCCTTTGCGGAGTGCTTGCGCTCGGAATAGCAAGCAGCGTATACGACTGCATCAACATGTTTTCATTCGGGATGTAGGAAAAGCGGATATCGGGGATACACGGTCAGGCCGAGGCATCTGTCATGCCTGCGGCAGTATACCTTCGCCACTTTTCAATCAGGGAGGCCATGTCTTCGGGCAAAGGGCTTTCGAAAGAGAGATGTGTTCCAGTCAAAGGATGGACGAAACCGAGAGTCCTTGCATGGAGGGCCTGACGTGGCAGGATATCGAAACAGTTCTGGATAAATTGCCTGTACTTTGAATATATCGTGCCTTCCTTGATCTGGTTTCCGCCATAGCGCTCGTCGTTGAAAAGAGGATGCCCGATATGGTTGAAATGGACCCTGATCTGATGCGTGCGTCCGGTTTCCAGCCGGCACTCCACGACAGTGACATATCCGAAACGCTCAAGCACGCGATAATGGGTTACGGCATGTTTCCCGTTCTGTCCGTCCTCGAACACCCTGAACCTCAGACGGTCGTTGGGGTCGCGCCCGATATTGCCGACAATTGTGCCTTCGTCCTCCTTAAGATTTCCCCAGACAATGGCGACATACCGCCTTTCGATAGTATGGTCGAAAAACTGCTTGGCGAGTCCTAACTGGGCTTCATCATTCTTTGCGACTACGAGCAGCCCGGATGTGTCCTTGTCTATCCTGTGTACGAGAATGCCGAGCCTTTCATCCGACGCATCTTTGCCTTCCATGCCGAGATGCCAGGCAAGGGCATTTACCAAAGTGCCGCTGAAATGTCCATGGCCGGGATGTACGACAAGTCCGGCCGGCTTGTTTATGACAAGCAGGTCGCCGTCCTCGTAAACTATGTCCAAAGGTATGTTTTCCGGACGGATTTCATACTCATGCCGCTCATACGGCATGACAAGGGTGATGACATCGCCGGGCTTCACCACATAGTTAGCCTTCACCACGATGTCGTTCACACGAATGTACTCCTGCTTGATCGCAAGCTGGATCCTGTGCCTGGATGTATTTTCAAGATGAGTGGCCAGATACTTGTCCACCCTTATCAAAGACTGACCTTTATCCACGACGAACCGGAAATGTTCGAACATCTCCGGCTGCTCCTCTTCGGCAAGGTTCAATTCATCAATTTCCGCCATCTGCTTAAAGTGTATCGGTAACAGGACCGGCCATGTCTAAAGAGTCCGCGACGCTCCTTGCCTTAATCTTTCCATGATCCGTAGTCAGATATATTATGACATCTGCCCCCATGTTCAGAGGATACTCCGAAGGTTCGGGAATCTGCCTGTAAACGACGGCCTTCACAGAATCCTCTCCGTTCCTGACGGTTTCATCGTAAACCGTCCGCCCTATGTTCAGAGAGCTTTCCTGCAAAAGCTCCACGGCATTGTAGCAGTTCATCCCGAGCAGGTCCGGAATATAGGTCCCGTTGTCGGCAGGATTGAGCCCTAACACCAGATCGACAGTCGAACCGCTGTATATCCTCGTTCCCGGCTTAATGTCGCGGCCCTGATATTTCTGTCCGAGCACATTGTTGGTGGCTATGTCTTCCCGGTATACGAGCTTGCCCGTATTCAGTCCTATGGACGACAGTTCGGCACGGGCCTGCCGCATCGAAAATCCTATCAGATCAGGCATGATCACTGTCTTAGGCTGAGTCGCATTGATTGTCAGCAGGACTCTCCTGCCCTTCTTGACACCGCTTCCGGCCTTCGGGAGCTGCCTGTAGACCGCCCCCGGGGCCAAAGCGTTCACATATATCGAATCCGCCACCTCCACCCTGAGATCGCTCAGGGCGGCCACGGCTTCCGCCTGCTCTAAATCCATGCCGTAAAAATCGGGAACCTGCAACTCCTTTCCGTGCCTGGTATAAAGATTAAGGAAGACTATCGCGACCGCCACAAGCACGCCCACAGCCAGAATGGTCAATGACAGGTTCTTCACTATCCAGTTTTTGAAAAAATCTTTCACCATAAAACTTGTTGTTTCACGGATGCAAAGATAGAAAAAATTTATACTTTTGCAGAAAAACATGAACGATTTGAGAATACTGGCAAGCGTGCTTTGCGCACTTCTGGCCGTTTCATGCACCCCCGTCGGCGACAAAGGAAACGGCTTCATCCATGTCGAAAACGGACAATTCATAAAAGACGGGAAACCATATTATTTCATAGGCGCCAACATGTGGTATGCCGCCTCCCTGGCTTCCGAAGGCCGGGGCGGAGACAGGCAAAGGCTGGAGGCCGAACTCGACAGCCTCGAGGCGATGGGCATTGACAACATCAGGGTATGCGTCGGGGCCGACGGGCCTGGAGGCATACGCACCAAATACGAACCGACGCTCCAGCCTGCTGCCGGAGCATACGACGACACCTTGCTGGCCGGACTCGACTATCTGATGGCCGAACTCGGGAAAAGAGGCATGACCGCAGTATTGTACCTTACCAATTCATGGGAATGGTCCGGCGGTTTCGGACAATATCTCGAATGGGCCGGATACGGGAGGACTCCCCTATCGTCCGAAGTGTCATGGGGCGAATATTGCAGCATACTGACAAGATTCTACGAATCGCACCAAGCCCTCGAAATGTACTATTCCCATGTCCGGAGCATCGTATCAAGGACCAACAGTGTGACCGGGAAGCCCTACTCCGAAGATACGGCCATATTTTCATGGCAACTGTGCAATGAACCGAGACCGTTTTCGAAAGCCAACAAAGGCCTGTTCCTGGAATGGGCCGGCAAGACAGCCTCGCTAATCAAATCCATCGACCCTAACCACATGGTATCGACCGGAAGCGAAGGCCTCTACGGCTGCGAAGTGGACATGGAACTCTTCGAAAAGCTGCACGCCCTACCTCAGATAGACTATTGCAACATCCACATATGGCCGTACAACTGGAACTGGGTCACAAAGGCCAATCTCGACTCCGTTTCCATAGCGATTTCCGATAGCGACAAATATGTAACCGCCCATCTCGACCCCGTAGACAGGACCGGCAAACCTTTAGTGATAGAGGAATTCGGCTATCCGCGCGACGGTTTCAGCTTCGAAAGGGGGACTCCGGTAACCGCACGGGACAGATACTATGCATATATCTGCGATCTCGTAATCAGTAGCGCCGCATCGCAAGGCAGCATTGCAGGATGCAATTTCTGGGCATGGGGAGGACAGGCCCCGCGCGAACATGACAACTGGATTCCGGGAGACGCCTTCAGCGGCGACCCGGCCCACGAACCGCAAGGCTTCTACTCAGTATACGGCAACGACTCCTCTACCATTGCTACCATCACGGAGGCCAATGTCAGATTGAAGGGCATGTGACCTATCGGCGAGGCGGAGGTCCCATCGGGCCTCTGCGAGGACCGCCTGCATTGCCGAAGTCTCCGAAACGGTAAGTCAGCGATACGATGATATAGCGGCCCAGGGTATTGTTACGGGTATCCTGCACATAGTTGTCCGTCGTGGTACGGTATAAGTTCCTCGACTGGTTCAGGATATCGTAAGCCCTGATGGACAGAGTGAACTTGTCTTTGAACAGCAGTTTGTCTATATGGGCGTTCCAAATCAGCTGAGGCTCATTGAACCCTTCGTCATAGCCTATGTAGAAATTGTATCTCGCATCCGTCGCAAGAGTAAAGCCGAGAGGAAGCGAATAAGTGAACGAGGCGTTGACATTGTTGTTCCATGTGGTGGTGTTCTGCTCGGTATTGATCGAATACCAGGCCTGATTGTACCTTGCACGCGCCCCGAGCGTGATTTCCAGATTGTCATTCCTGTAAGTGAAACGGAGCATCTGCGAAACGGACAGCGAATTGGTCTTGTTCCTTTCGAAAGACTCTCCGTCCTCGAAGGCCTCCTGAAAATCGGAAATGAAATCCTGGTATACGAAATCTTCGGTGTCTATCTGATGGTTCCACGCCCCCACGAAACTTGTCGAATTGGAGTATCGCGCATTCGTGAACGCCGATATCGAAAAATTGGATTTCGCTATAGGCGAATTGATCATGAAACGCAGGTTCGCCGAGTAGGTGCCTTCCGAATTGACCGGAATCGAATACTGCACGCCGGCATCGTCATACCAAGTCGCGTTGATGACACTGTTGGCGGTATAATTACCTCCTATCATGCCGTTCAGGGTGAGGAAGGTCTCGCTATCGCTGTACCTGAAATGTCCGCGCAACATGTGGTTGAAGGTAGGATTAAGTCCGTTGTTACCGAGGGTTATCAGCAAAGGGTTGGACACATTCATCGACGGTTGCAGCTGGGTCGAGGAAGGCTGATCCGAATACCCCATATAGAACAGCCTGAAGAAAGTGCCGTCCTTCGGCCTCCAGTCTATGCGCGCCGTAGGCGACCAATTCAACACTTTGTAATCCGTAGGTGTCGTCACACCTTGCGAAGTCGTCGTATTCATGGTATGGTTCGGCTGCAGCGAAGCACCCAGCGCGAACACAGTCCCGTCCTTCTGCCATTGGAGGTTCACGCCGGCCCTCTGGTCTATGTACTCGTTAATGAGTTCGCTCGAATATACCGGATCCGGAGTTTCGTCATACATCCCTGAAACCTTGTCGAAATTGTATGTATTGTTGACGCTGTATGAACGGCTCCAGTTTACGGAGTAAGTCGCTTCGAGGAAAAGCCTCTGCTTGTACAGCGGTTCGGTGTATGAGAAGCGGCCTCCCAGCCTGCTTCCGCTCTCATACTGGAAATATTGCTGGTCGATGACTTCCTCCGGCTCTTTGCCAAGGCTTGCATAATTGTCGTCATACAGCAATGTAGTCGTCTCGGAGCGGTTGATGCCGTCCATGTTGTTTTCACTGAAATTGTAGTCCAGACTCAAAGACAAAGTCCTGCCAGGCTTGCCCAGCCTCTGCCTGAACAGGAAGAAGCCTCTTGCCTGCCAGGATTTGTTGTATCCGTCCGTAATGCTGCTGCCGTAATTGCTGCCGAGTATGTCGGACGGATTCCCTGATATGGCGGAAATGTCCGTATCTGTCGAGTATTCCGAAGTCTCTTTGAAATATCCGGACCCGAAATTGAATTGAGGACGGAAAAATATCGATGTGTTTTCGGTAAACTTATGATCCAGCTCTATGCCGAAACGGTGTCCGTCGCTGCGGGTGAAACTGTAACCGTCCTCATTGTACAGCAACGAAGTCCCGTCGGTCTTGAAAGTGGTCTTGGAAACATCCTCTTCGACTTCCTGCATCGAGCCGCCGTACATGTAGTTGCCGCCGAGCTCCATCTTGTCGTCAAGCAGATTGAAGTTGCCGTTCGCGCCGGCCATCCACGAAGTGGTGATACCGTTCCTGCCCCAGCCTCCGCCGACACCGCGGCCCATTCCGCGGCCGCCTCGCATGGTGGACATCATTCCGTTCGAAATGTCGTTAAAGCCTCGGTTGTTGGTATTGTTGGCATTGACTATCACACTTAACTGCATGTCCTCGGAAAAATTTGCGACCATCGCGCCTCCTTGCCAGCGCGGATCTGTCTGCCACGAAGCGGCACCATCGGCATCCACGCTCTTCATCAGGTCGAGGCCGCCCCCTGCCGATATGTTGCCGAACCAGCCGTCCATCATCCCGGGCTTGATGCTCAGATCGATTACTGTCTCTTCGTTACCGTCGCTGATACCGGTGAACTCGGCCTGTTCGGATTTTTTTTCAAGGACCTTCACCTTGTTGATGATGTTTGCAGGGATGTTCTTTGCCGCCAGCTGAGGGTCATCGAGGAAAAATGTCCTTCCGTCTATCGTGATTTTCGTAATCGTCTCGCCGTTGGCCGTAATCGTACCGTCGGTATCCACCTCTACGCCGGGAAGCTTCTTCAGCAGATCCTCGAGCATGTCATTGTCGGTAGTCTTGAAAGACGACGCGGTATACTCGATAGTGTCTTTCTTGATGGTTATGGGATTTCCGACGGCGGACACTACCGCGCCATCGAGCACATTTACGTCCTGGTTCATCTTGAAATTGCCGAGGGCGACTTCGGACCTGTCCACCTTGACTTCCCGGCTGAAACTTTCATAGCCCATAAGATCGCACTTGACAAGGTAAGTGCCATAAGGGATGCTGCTGAACGCAACGGCACCGTCAGGGCCGGTCAGCATGTACTTGTATATGGAAGTCTCTCCTTTTACCGTGAGAGTCACAGTAGCGAACTCTACGGGAGCCCCTGTCTTGGAATCGGTGAAGGACATCTTCACTATGGCACCCTTCTGCGCCGATGCAGGGAAAAAGATTATGAAGAACAAAGCTACAGTTAAAACGAGTCTGGCTTTCATGCTATATCAAAGTTTCTGCAAACTATTAAAAAACAACTTTCCTTTAGACTACGGAAATGCGATATGGTTTAAATCCTCACACGACCCTGTCTGGATTAGATGCGATGAAACTCTTCCAGTCAGTGCTGGCCGTATCTGAAGACAACGGGTTTGTCAGCTGGTAAAAATGGCACATCGCCAGGGCGAGGGCATCGGTAGCATCAAGGAATTGCGGGGTGAATTCCACGCCGAGAGTCTTCTGGAGGATCAGCGACACCTGTTCTTTGGACGCAGAACCGACTCCCGTTATGGCCATCTTCGCCTTGCGCGGGGCATATTCGAAGACAGGCACGCCCCGTGAAAAAGCGGCGGCAATGGCCATTCCCTGTGCGCGCCCGAGTTTCAGCATCACCTGGATATTCTTACCGTAAAACGGGGCTTCGATCGAAAGGTCGTCGGGGGAATAACGGTCTATCAAAGCGCCGACTTCGGTAAAGACCGTATGCAATTTTTCAAAATGCCCCTTCGTCCTGCGCAAGTCCACTACCCCCATGTCCACATAATGGACTTTCCGTCTGTCGGCAAGGACGACCCCGAAACCCAGAATGTTGGTTCCGGGATCTATCCCCATGATTATCCTCTGTCCTGCCGTTTCCAATTTTCCGAATATCAGTCTATGATACTGAATCCCGTATACGGAACGAGCACATCCGGAATACGGATTCCGGCCGGGCTCTGATTGTTTTCAAGAAGGGCGGCGACGATTCGCGGCAACGCGAGAGAGCTTCCGTTCAGAGTATGGGCGAGCTGCATTTTCCCGCCATCGTCCTTGAACCTGAGCTTCAGCCTGTTGGCCTGATATGACTCGAAATTGGACACCGAGCTTACTTCGAGCCACCTTCCCTGGGCCGCCGAATACACTTCGAAATCATATGTCAGAGCGGAGGTGAAACTCATATCCCCGCCGCAAAGCCTCACGATGCGGTACGGCAGCCCGAGACTCCTGACTATGCCTTCCACATGGGCTACCATCTCGTCGAGAGCCTGATACGAACGCTCCGGATCGTCTATGCGCACTATTTCCACCTTGTCGAACTGATGCAGCCTGTTGAGTCCTCTGACATCCTTTCCATAGGAACCGGCCTCTCTTCTGAAACAAGGGGTATATGCCGTCAGCCTTATCGGAAAATCGGCTTTGGACACTATGGTGTTCCTGTATAGATTGGTCACAGGCACTTCGGCGGTAGGTATCATGTAAAAATTGTCCAGGTCAGCATGGTACATCTGCCCTTCCTTGTCCGGAAGCTGGCCCGTAGCGAAGCCTGAGGCCTCGTTGACCATGACAGGAGGCTCGATTTCAAGATAGCCGGCCTTCGTATTGATATCGAGGAAGAAGTTGATCAAAGCCCTCTGCAGGCGCGCCCCTTTGCCTTTGTATACAGGGAATCCCGCTCCGGTAACCTTCACACCGAGGTCGAAGTCTATGATTCCGTATTTGGAAGCAAGTTCCCAATGGGGCAGAGCGCCTTCGCCGAGCTCCGGTATCGCATTGCCCGTCCGGACCACTACATTGTCTTCGGCCGTCAGTCCATGAGGGACTATCTCGGCAGGGATGTTAGGCAACAGCACTATCAGGGACTCGAGTTCGGAATTGTTTTCCTCCGACTGTCTTTCCAAAGATTTGGACCTGTCCTTGAGGGCTGCCACCTCGCCTTTGACCTCCTCGGCACGGGCCTTGTCGCCCTGCTTCATCAGGCTTCCTATCTGCGAAGCCAGCTGCTTCTGCCTTGACAGACAGGTATCCAGTTCCGCCTGCAAGGCCTTCCTGTTGGCATTGAGAGCGTTGATCCTGCCCACTATCTCTTTTGCATCGAACCCTTTTACGGCGAGCCTTTCAATCACATAATCAGGACGCTCGCCCAACAATTTAAGTGTAAGCATATGTAGAATCCAAATTTTAACCCGTAAAGGTAGTCATTATTTAGCATTAAAATGCAACTAATAACCACAAATTATGATTTGCACTCTCCGTTTTTATTATTTATTTTGCGAAATAATTTAACAAAGCCGGATTAGCAGATGAAATTGTCTGAACTGAAGAACGGGCAGTCCGCCATAATAATGAAAGTAAACGGTTATGGCGGATTCCGCAAAAGAATAATGGAGATGGGGTTCGTAAGGGGCAAAAAGGTGACTCCCGTACTCAACGCACCGCTCAACGACCCAGTGAAATACGACATAATGGGCTACGAAGTATCGTTGCGCAAAAGCGAAGCCTCCATGATCGAAGTCTTTACCGGAAACGAAGGATACGGGGGGAACTCCGCAGGCAATACCGGCACCACCGAAGACAACGACATAGAGAGGGAATACGACAGGAAAGGCCCGGACATATCGATAGCGCTCGTGGGAAATCCCAACTGCGGCAAGACCTCCCTTTTCAACCATCTGTCCGGCGGACACGAGCATGTCGGCAATTACAGCGGAGTTACAGTCGAATCCAAAAACGGGACATTCAAATACAAAGGCTACCGCTTTACGGTCACCGACCTCCCCGGCACATACGCACTTTCGGCATATACGCCCGAAGAGCTCTATGTCCGCAAGCACATAGTCGAACGGGACCCTGATGTGATAGTGAATGTGGTTGCCGCCTCCAACATCGAAAGGAACCTTTACCTTACCACGGAGCTGATAGACATCAGCCACAGCATGGTGATGGCCCTTAACATGTACGACGAGCTTGAAGCGAGCGGGGCCAGGCTCGATTACGAACAGCTCGGAAAGATGCTCGGAGTCCCGGCAGTGCCCGTAGTGGCCAGAAACGGCAAAGGCCTTGAGGATTTGCTGGATACGATCATCGATGTCTATGAAGGCAAAGACAGCCGCGTCCGCCATATCCATATCAACCACTCAGCCGTCATAGAGCAGGAAATAAAGAACCTCTCCGCCGAAATGAAGGCCTCCGAAGACCTTCCGAAATATTTTCCGCCGAGATACTGGGCCATCAAGCTCCTTGAGAAAGACAAGGAAATAACGAAGCTCCTCTCGCGATGCAAAGACAGCGTCAAATGGGAAGAGGACGCCGCAAAAGCCTCCAAAAACATAGAAAGGCTGCTGAACGATGATGTCGAGACCGCCCTTACCGATGAAAAATACGGTTTCATTTCAGGAGCGTTGCAGGAAACCTATGTTCCTGCAAAACAGCCCGCCGAGAAGAAGAGTTCGTCGATAGACCGCATTGTGACCGGCCGCTGGCTGGGTTTCCCTATATTCCTGCTGTTGATGTGGCTTATGTTCTGGGCGACTTTCAACATAGGGGCTTATCCCCAGGCCTGGATCGAATCAGGGATGGCATGGCTCGGAAACTGGCTTTCCGGCATAATGTCCGACGGGATGCTGAAAGACCTTCTGGTCGACGGCATCATCGGCGGTGTCGGTTCCGTGCTGGTCTTCCTGCCGCAGATACTCATCCTGTACATGTTCATTTCGCTGATGGAAGATTCGGGCTACATGGCAAGGGCCGCCTTCATAATGGACAAACTCATGCACAAGATGGGGCTGCACGGCAAATCCTTCATCCCTCTGATCATGGGATTCGGCTGCAATGTACCTGCCATAATGGCCACCCGTACCATCGAGAGCCGCAGCAGCAGGCTCATCACCATACTCATCAATCCGTTCATGTCTTGCAGCGCAAGGCTTCCCGTCTTCATAGTGCTTGCCGGGACATTCTTCCCGAAACACGCAGGGACGGCCCTGTTCCTGCTGTATCTGCTCGGAGCGGCCATAGCCGTTCTGACTGCCAAACTTCTCCGGAAACTCGTTTTCGGAAAAGACGAGACACCTTTTGTCATGGAACTGCCGCCTTACAGGATTCCGACCGCCGCCGCCACCTTGAGGCACATGTGGGACAGGAGCGAACAATATCTCAAGAAAATCGGAGGCGTAATCCTCATCGCATCGATTGCAGTCTGGTTCCTCAGCTATTTCCCGAGACAGGACGCGCAGTCTGCCGCAACGGGGCAGGAACATTATTCATACCTCGACAGGCTCGGACGCGGAATAGAGCCTGTGCTCAGACCTCTCGGACTCGACTGGAAAGCCGCAGTGGCGCTCGTAGCCGGAGTACCGGCAAAGGAAGTAGTGGCTTCCACCCTCGGGGTACTGTACAATTCCGAAGAAGAAGGAGGAGACAATCTTTCGGAAAAATTGCTGGCGTCGGGAGATTTCACCCTGCCTTCGGCTGTAGCGTTCATGATATTCATCCTGCTATACTGCCCGTGCATAGCGACAGTATCAGCCATTTCGAATGAATCGGGGAGCTGGAAATGGGGAGCATTTTCCGTAATATACAATACCGCAGCGGCATGGATCGTCGCCTGGCTGGGAATGCTCGTAACCACATGGATCATCTGATGGACGCACAGACCGCCATAGTAATC
>DEPW01000033.1:6381-11607 GCA_002358965.1 Bacteroidales bacterium UBA3382 | reverse complement strand
TGCGCGATGGTACCATCGCGCACATCAACCCCCTCCAGAACGCACTGCAAGGCACATCCGTGTGCGCGATGGTACCATCGCGCACAGACAACCCTACGGGAATCATCCCGATGAAGAAAAACTCACAAAACAATATCTATTTTCACAGGTTTATGGTCGCTGAACCTGAACCCCTCGTTTCCACAAACTTCGGCAGGCGAGGCTTCCAGTCCGTAAGACACATAGTAATAATCCGTCACGCTTTGCGCGGGCCCATCGCCGAAAGGCAGGTCGAGATACCTCAAAGTCTTTTCAGACGGGTCTGAAACGATCCTTCCGTAAGCATCCAGCCCCGAGACATCCAAAGGCACTACTGAAAAACAGGCGTTGTCCAGTTCGGCTTCCGACGGCACATATTCCGGAGGATACTGATTCCAATCCCCTCCGATCACTGCCCTGATTCCCGCCAGGGAAAGGCTGTCCGCCAGCGAAACCAGGAAAGCTGTTTCCCGAGTACGCATATCACCCGTATCATAGGCGGTATTGTGCGTATTTCCAATCATTACCCTGGTCCCGTCGGATGCAAGGAAAGTCGCCGCAAGAAGGCAACGCTTGAGGTTGAACATGCTTACGGGGAACGGAAAACGGGACGGATATGCCAACCGTTCAACACTTTCGGGACGGAACCTGCTGAGCATCACCAGACCGCTTGCCACCTTGCCCATCGGCTCGGACAAAGGTACAGGGACGAAAAGGCTCTTGTAATTGTATGCGAAATACAGGTGGTATCCGGGAAATGCCTCCTTCAGCAGCTCAAGTTCGCGGATTCGGTAAGAGCGCCTCGAACACTCGTCTACCTCCTGAAGGAGATAGATATCGGCATCGGCGGCCTTCAAAGCGGCAATGGTTCCCGAAAGGTTTTCAAATGTCCTCCCCTCGGAGCACCTCACTCTGGAACCGCCGTCATAAAAGAAGTCCATATCGTCGCCGAGTCCCCCGTAACCTATGTTCCAAGTCACGATTTTCAATGTGTCGGGAAGGGTATCGGCCACAGTTTCGCCTGAACCCCACATTTCACGGACCGGCTCTTTTGCATCCGGACGGTAATCGGCAATTGCCGCGGCGCCTGCAAAGGCGGCAAGGGCTGCCGCAAACACCCAAAGGACTGTCTTAAGGAAGATCTTCATAGCTCATGTAAAAAAAACGGACTGCGGCAAAAATACGGAGATTTTCACGGAAAATATGTAACTTTGCGGCCATTAAGAACATTTAAATTAAGAATCATGGGATTGTTATCAGGAAAAACCGCACTCATCACAGGAGCGGCCCGCGGAATCGGTAAGGCGATCGCGCTCAAATATGCGTCGGAAGGCGCCGACATCGCATTCACAGATCTTGTAATAAATGAAGCCGCCGAACAGACAGTCAAGGAAATCGAAGCTTTCGGCGTAAAAGCGAAGGCATATGCATCCAATGCGGCTTCGTTCGAGGAGACCCACAAAGTAGTAGATGAAATCCACAAGGAATTCGGCAAGATAGACATCCTCGTCAACAATGCCGGCATAACCAAAGACGGGCTGATGCTCCGCATGAGCGAGGCGCAATGGGATGCCGTAATCAATGTCAATCTCAAATCCGCATTCAACTTCATACATGCCGTGACCCCTATCATGGCGCGCCAGAGAGGAGGCAGCATCATCAACATGTCATCAGTCGTAGGAGTTTCCGGAAATGCCGGACAATGCAATTATTCGGCTTCGAAAGCCGGACTCATAGGCCTTGCCAAATCGATTGCCAAGGAAATGGGATCGAGGGGCATACGCGCAAACGCGATAGCACCGGGCTTCATCATCACCGACATGACCGCCGCCCTTCCTGAAGCCGTAAGGAAAGATTGGGAAAGCAAGATCCCTCTCCGCAGGGGAGGTACTCCTGAAGATGTAGCCAATGTAGCCACCTTCCTCGCCAGCGACCTTTCGTCTTATGTTAGCGGCCAGGTAATCCACTGCTGCGGCGGAATGAACATGTAACAGCCCCAATTCGCGGATCATACCGCAAACGGCTGAAAACATCTGCGCCAGAAGAGGCACGCATGCCCGTCTTCTGGCGCTTTCATATCACAATATGCCTGCTGTACGGCAAGGCAACCGGTTACAATTCCGAATCGGCAATCTTCTTCCATCCCATCAGACATAGCACAAAGACCGCCACGGCAGCAATCGCCTCTATCACCAGCCCGGCTACCGGGATGAACCCGAGAATCGAGCCCGCCACATCGACAATCATCGAGACATAGAGCAGGAAGGCACCCGACTTGGCCGCCAGCGGAAGCGAAACGGATTTGCTCATCCTGTAAAAGCCGAGCAACATCATCACGAATGCCACTATGGCCAATATGCCTCCTACGATATTGATCACAGGTATCAAGGACAGGACAACGGCCACTATGGAGATAATGGTTCCCGTATAGATGTTGTTGATGGCTGCGGCATCATCCTGATTGATTACCGAGGACTTCATGTTCTTGAGCCCAAGGATGAAAAACACATAGCAGACTATCATGAGCACACCCACCACGATATTCAAGACCATCCCGGCTAACGGGATGAAAGAGAAAATCGCTGCCAGAATGCCCAAAAAAGCAGCGCCTACGAACGAGTAATAGGCTTTCCTGACCCCGTCCTTCCAGACTTCAGGAGCGGATAAATAATTGTTTTCCATAATAAGATATCTTTAAACAGGTCTGTCAGAATTTCGCAACGGCCCTGACCCGGTAGGTCAGATATTTCACCGTATAGTACTCAAGACCGTAACGCATGTACGCATGCCATACCGAGGCTGCATCGTATTCGGTGGAAGACCAGTACCTTCCGGCCTCTCCCACATTCGGTATGAGCTTTGCCCCTTCGGAAGCGAGAGCGGCGTTGACCGCCTCCCTTTCGGACAATGCAAACTGCGAAAGCTCTTCTTTTGCAGGAAGATACCAGGCATCGCCCTTGTCCCTGCACCATTTGAAAGCAGGATAATTTTCCTCCCAACCGAGGAAAGATGTGATTTTCTTCATGTTCTCCTCGCCGTCCGTCCGGTTGAAGCACCCGACCTCGATTTTCTTCACCCATTCCGACGAACGGCACCACGAAAGTTCGGCTTCGTCAAGCGAGAGGATCTTACCATGTTTCCCATTTTGTTCAACAGCGAAAACGACCCCTTTCATGCCGTTTTCGCTGTATATGTCTCCGATTTTGTATGTACCGTCCATAAATTTATAATTTTAATTCATGAAAATTTCCTTCATTTCCGATCCTTTCCGGCAAGATGCAACTCCCATGCCCAAGCGGTCTTCAGAGTGTCGGCAAGCGACCGTTCCGCCTTCCAGCCGAGTTCCCTGTTGGCCAGCGTCGGATCTGCCCAGATGGCCGTCACATCTCCCGGGCGGCGCGGCCCCATCCTGTAATTGAGACTGACACCGTTCGCCTGCTCGAAAGTACGCACTATCTCCAGCACCGAAACAGGCCTTCCCGTGCCTATGTTGAAAATCTCGTAATCACCCTTCATCTTTCCGTCAATCATCCTTGAAACCGCCGCCACATGGGCTTTGGCCAAATCGACCACATCTATGAAATCCCGCTGGCAAGTGCCGTCCGGCGTAGGGTAATCGTCCCCGAAAACGGTAAGGCACTCGCGTTTGCCGACAGCCGTCTGGGTGACATACGGTATCAGATTGTTAGGGACTCCTCTGGGAAGTTCGCCCAGAAGTGCCGACGGATGCGCTCCCACAGGATTGAAGTATCTCAACGCCATGCCTTTGATGCCTATACCCGCCTTTACCGAATCCGAGAGTATGTCTTCGCACATCTGCTTTGTAGCGCCATAGGGAGAGGTGGCAGGCTGTCTTGGAGACTCTTCCGTCACGGGAAGTCTGTCGGTCTCGCCGTAAACCGTGGCAGATGAGGAAAACAGCACATTGCAGCCGCCGTTTCCCGCTGCTGCCGAAAGCACTGTCATGAATGAATCGAGATTGTTCCTGTAATACTTGAGCGGCTGTGCGACCGACTCTCCCACAGCCTTGAAAGCCGCAAAATGGATCAGAGCGTCTATCCTGTGCTCTTTGAATATCCTGTCCACGGCTACCGAATCGCAGCAATCGATTTGATAAAAAGGGATGTCCGAACGCCCTGTGACTTTCCTGACACCTTCGAAACATGTCAGATCGCAATTGGACATGTTGTCGGCCACTACCACATCATACCCTGCCTCGATCAGCTCTACAGCCACATGGCTGCCGATGTAACCTGCACCTCCGGTCACTAAAACTTTTTTGGACATACCAGCACTATTAATGATAAGCAATTCATTTGCGAAGATACAAAAAATATAAACTAATTTTGCAAGCTTACAGACAAAAGACAGTACAAATGAGGGAAAAAATGATTTTCTGTTCCATCGTAACATTGCTCCTTGCGCCGATGTTTTCCGCCGCTCAGGAGACAGCCGTCATAGCGATGCTCGCCATAGACGGCAAAGGCGTCACCATCTCCGAACGCAACAGCGGATACCCGATGGTACCGGCCTCCACAATGAAGACAGTCACTACCGCACTGGCTCTCGGCTTGCTTGGAGAAGATTTCCGTTTCAGCACATCGATAGCCGCCGACGGACGCATCGACAGCCTCGGCACGCTCCATGGCGACCTGTACATAATAGGCGGAGCCGACCCTACGCTTGCATCGACCAGATCGGCACAGGACTCGACATTCCGCATCTGGACGGAAGCGATACGGAAAGCCGGCATCGATTCCATAGCCGGAGCCATAATAGGGGACGACAGATTTTTTCCTGAAGAGGCGGCGGTAAGTTCATGGGAATGGGGAGACCTCGGAACATACTATGGAGCAGGGGCCTCCGGCCTGTCCTTCCATGAAAATTACATTTCATTGAGGATAACCTCTTCCGGACAGGAAGGCCGAAGTCCGTCCGTAGAGCAGCTTTATCCCGAGACACCTTGGATGTACATGGACAACTTCGCCGTCACCGGCCCGAAATGGAGCAAAAACACTGTCGGACTCTTCACTTCCGAAATCAGTCCCGTTTCCGAAATCAGGGGCAGTTATCCGGCAAACGGAGGAACGACAGTTGAAAAATGCTGCAACAAATATCCTGCTATGACCTGCGCATATCATTTTGACAAATATCTCCGGGCCAACGGCATCAACTCCCTCTATGGGGCCATGGACACACGGCGGCTGA
>DEPW01000033.1:6115-6336 GCA_002358965.1 Bacteroidales bacterium UBA3382 | reverse complement strand
CCGGCCGATTCGCTTAAGCCCATAGTCACGACAGCCTCCGCGCCGCTTTCGGAAATCGTAGGCACCACCAACAGGGAAAGCAACAACCTTTATGCGGAAACCCTGTTCAGGATGATCGGCAAGACCGTATACGGAGATGCTTCGTATGAGGCCTCGGCAAAGGCCGCACTCTGCATGATCAAGGAAATGGGAATAGATACCGGAGGATACAGGCAGGGAGA
>DEPW01000033.1:5444-6105 GCA_002358965.1 Bacteroidales bacterium UBA3382 | reverse complement strand
CAAGGCAGAACCTCGCATCACCTGCATTCCTCTGCCGTTTCCTGCTCGCAGCCGCGCACTCGCATTACGGCCGCGCCTTCATCGAATCCCTGCCGGTCCCGGGACATGAAGGGACATTGAAATATCTGCTGAAAGACATGAGAGCTGAACTGACATCCGGAATCAGAGCCAAAAGCGGCTCCATGTCAGGAGTGAAATGCTATGCCGGATACATCCTTGGCGACAATCCCGAGGAACTGACAGTATTCGCCATCATGTCCAACAACCATATCGGCGAAAGCAAGGACATGCAGGACATCATAGAAGACATGCTCGGAGAGCTGCTCTGACACGGGACTTTTCAAGGCTTGAACAGCTCCCTGCAAAGGGCCGGGACATCCGGAACTTTCACCACCGATATGCCTTTGGGGTCAAAAAAGTCCGGAAGCGAAGTGAAGGAAGACATGAATATCCTGTCGAAGCCTATCTTCGATGCCTCCGAAATCATCCTTTCCGTCTGCGAAACAGGGCGTATCTCGCCGCTTAGCCCCACTTCCCCGCAGAAGCAGGTCTTGGCAGGGATCGGCAGATCGAAGTTGGACGAAAGCACGGCGCTTATCACGGCAAGGTCGCAGGCAGGATCGTTTACCCTCAGCCCGCCGGCCATGTTCAGGAACACATC
>DEPW01000033.1:1384-5346 GCA_002358965.1 Bacteroidales bacterium UBA3382 | reverse complement strand
GGAGTACCGTATGCGGCACTGCTTACCAAAGCCTGCGTCTCGATAAGGAACGGTCTGCTCCCGTCGATCATTGCGGACACGGCTATGCCGCTCAACGGCTCGCCGTGCATCGGAATCAGCATGTCGGACGGGTTCGCCACTTCCTGAAGGCCCTGCGAAGTCATCTCGTATACGGCTATCTCCGAAGTCGAACCGAAACGGTTCTTGATACTGCGAAGAAGCCTGTAGGCACCGCTGTTGTCCCCTTCGAATTGCAATACGACATCTACTATATGTTCCAGCACTTTCGGACCGGCTATCATTCCGTCCTTGGTGATATGGCCTATCAATATGACCGGCGTACCGCTTTCTTTGGCATAACGCAAGAGCCTTGCGGCGCATTCCCTTACCTGCCCCACAGTCCCGGGCGAAGACTCGATACTGTCCGTATACACTGTCTGTATCGAGTCCACTATCAACAAATCCGGCTCGAGCTTACGGGCTTCGGCAAGTATGTTGTCCATCAGCGTCTCGCTATACACATAGCATGAATCGCTGCTTCCTCCGAGCCTGCCGGCCCTCATCCTTACCTGATTGACGCTCTCTTCACCGGACACATACAATGTCTTCAAACCGGGACAGTGCAGAGGAATCTGCAACGACAAAGTGGACTTGCCTATGCCCGGCTCGCCTCCCAGGAGGATGATCGATCCTTCGACGATGCCTCCTCCGAGAAGCCTGTCGAGTTCCGGCGAATCGAGCGAAAACCTCTGTTCACCGGACAGATCCACTTCGGAAAGCGGTTTGGGAGGCATGCCCCCTCCGGGCAAAGTATGCCGGGATTCGTTCCTCCCCCCTTTGGAAGGGGCAGGGGCCTCCACCATAGTATTCCATTCCCCGCAAACGGGACACATGCCCATCCATTTCAGACTTTCGGCCCCGCATGATTTACAATACCAGATAGTCTTGTTCTTTGCCATGACAACAATGATTGCTTACAGTGCAAAATTAGCAAAGAGTTGTCAAATTACATCATCATTGCGGTTTCCAACGACTTTGATTATGTTCTTGCCCAAAGCCCTCTCCACCTTGCGGATAGTGGATATGGTAAAGTTGTGGTTCCCTCCGAGCCAGACGGATATTTCCGAATTGTTCTTCCCGAGCATACGCGCAAGATCGCTCTGAGTCATGCCTTTTGTCCGCAATATCCATTGGATCCTTTGTGCGACTTCCTTGTAAATCTCCATTGTACTAACCTTTTACCAGTCAGAATTGTTAAATGTCTCGACTATTTCGATATCTACGAGGACATCGTTGAACTTGGTATGCGAAGCATCCGTGGCAAAGAGGTATCTGCTGCTCAGCGACCCTCTCCAGACTATGTCGTCCCTGGTATTCAACGGAATCGAAAGGGTGACGCCGTAGCTCTTCGAATTGATTTTGACCATTATCTCCGTATCCCAGCTCGTCTTCTTGCCTCCATCGTCTTCGATGATCATCAGAGCGATACTGCTCATCTGCAATGTCCAGTCCGATACCATGATCGTGTTTATCTCCTTCGGAACGCCTACCTCACCGCGCCTGACGACAATGTAAAAATCCGTTATCGTAGGGGAAAACAGTGCCATTTCCGCTTCAGTGGAGGCCGTGAAATTCTCAATCGCGCCTACCTTTATGAAATACTCGGACGCACCGGCAAGCCAGCAGTCGTAATTTGTCAATGCCGTAAAACTGCGGAGCATCAACGAATAGATCGTCTCGCCGGACCTCGTAGGAATATCGGCGGAGGAAGCGGCCTGCGCGCCCCCGGCCGGCATCAGAGGGACATAATGCCTGTCTTTGTTAAGATTGACCACCCAGACGGGATTGTCTTTAGCATACTCCTCGTCGACTATCACACGGGATACTACTTTGTTTCCCAAAGCATCGGAACGCAAAATGAAACCGTAATTCCAGTCTCTGTCTTCACCGTGGTCGAAAGTCACGACAGGTTCCGTCTCGCCGTCCCATCTTTCGGAATAAGGCCAATATATCTGGATGTCGGAAGCGGCAAGCGAATCCATGAAGGCTCCGGCGTCGATACCTGATTTCACATCCGTCCCGGGAAAACCTGTCTGTCCTCCGACCGTCGCCACCATGTTCCGGAACAAAGCTCCCGGGCTTGTCCCGTCCGCCTTCGTCCCCTTGTAACCGGTTCCTCTGCCCGGGCAGCCGACTACATTGGAAAACAGATACTCTTCATCATAACCGTGGCTGTAAGACTCGGCGACTGCCGAATGCACTTCATCGAGCACTTCCGGGTCCGAAACGGCATCGGACAGGAAGGCCGCAATCTCTTCGAGGCGCAGCGCAGCAGGATCCGCCGGCATGCCGGAACCATCTTCAATAATATACTGTCCTTTCTGACAGGATACGGCAGACAAAACCGCTGCCATCATTAACGGCAAAGCCGCAAAAAAAATAATACCTCTCTTCATAAATCTCTCTCCTCCAAAAAATGTTTTTCGGCAAAAGTATCCCGAAAGAGGAAGAAAAGGTCTCAAAAAAAAGGAAAAGCCCGCGTGTGGCGAATAAAATACTCAATCTTGCGAATCTCTACGCGAAAAGAGGCAAAAACGGTCTTTGCCGTTCAGATCCTTTATGACACGGCAGTCGGAGAAACCGTACCCGGAGAAAAGCGTGCGGCATTCGTCACCGAAACGCTCGTTGATCTCGGCAATGACGAAACCGCCCGGCTTCAAATGCTCCGAAGCCGTTCGGGCGATGGCCTCGTAAAAGACAAGCGGAGCCTCATCGGACACGAACAGCGCTCCATGCGGTTCGTAACACAACACATTTTCAGACATCGAAGCCTTTTCGGAAGCTGTCACATAAGGGGGATTGGAAAGCATCGCATCGAAATCTCCGCACACCGGGAAAGCCTCTGACAAAAGATCGTAATGGAAAAACACCGGATGCCTTCGGACTGCAACAGGCTGCGAAACAGCCGTTTCCAAGGCCGGATCCGAGATATCGCATCCGAAAACCTGCGCCGCAGGAAGATTGGCCGCCAACGCCCATGCGATACATCCCGAACCGGTGCAAAGATCCAGCACCCTCGCTCCGGGAACATCCTTCAACCTGTCTATGGCCATCCGGCAAAGCTCTTCCGTCTCGGGCCTCGGTATCAGCACGGAGGGGGACACATTCAGAAGCATATCGTAAAACGGGGACTTCCCCGTAACATACTGCAAAGGCTCCATCTTCTCCAGCCGTCTCAATGCAGTCTCAAGCAGATATTCCTGGCGGGGGTCTATGGCATGCTCCGGCGATACCGCATACTCGAACCTGCCGACATGCAGAACGCTCTCGCACAAGGACAGGACTATCGCTTTCGCTTCCAGGGGAGGATAGCACTCTTCCAGACGGGCGGCCGCCTTGCGGACGAAGGAGGACAAAGTCAGCGACATCAGTGCTTCCGCCCTCCGTTGAAAGTGGTTTCGACGATCGTTGAAAGGAAATCCCTCACATCCATGCCGGCGGCCTTGATTTCCTTAGGGACAAGACTTTCCTCGGTCATTCCCGGCACGGTGTTCATCTCCAGGAAGAACAATTCTCCCGAATCGGCAAGGAAATAGTCCACCCTGACAAAGCCCGCACAGCCGAACCTTTTGTAAATCCTGACGGAAGCCTCGCGTATCATCCTGTCCTCGTCGGGAGTAATCGGAGCAGGACAGATTTCCGTACTCCAGCCCTCATATTTCGCCTCGTAATCGAAATATTCCTTTTGCGGCACAATCTGCACCGGAGGCAGGGCCACTACCGACTTTCCGTCGAAATAGACGGCGTCGTCAATTTCGCGGCCGGATATGGATTGTTCCACAAGGACAGTCTTTCCTTCAGAGAACGCATAATCCAAAGCAGGAAGGAACTCTTCTTCGGACTTCACCTTGCTGACCCCGAAACTGCTGCCGTTGTCGGTAGGCTTGACGAACAGCGGCAGG
>DEPW01000033.1:0-1378 GCA_002358965.1 Bacteroidales bacterium UBA3382 | reverse complement strand
AGGCCGAGTCTGGACACGGCCTCCTTTGCCGTACAAGGGTCGCCGGGGCGAAGCAAAATATCGTCGGCCAGCTTGCAGATACCGGTATCCTTCAGATATCTCTTTGCGGAAAACTTGTCGAAAGTCACGGCGGAGACAAAAGACGAACAACCGCTGAACGGAATCCCGAGCATCTCGAAATACGCCTGCAAAAGACCGTTTTCGCCGGGTGTACCGTGAATCATGATGAACGCATAGTCTATCAGCCGTTTCCGTCCGTCAAGCACTACGGAAAAATCGTTTTTGTCGACCTCGGCGCCTCCACCGGGCAACTCCTTCCCGTCCACACTGACCACACGCCAGGAAGCTCCTTTCAGATCCAGCCCGAGTACGGTATATCGCCGCGTATCCATATTCGAAGCGACAAATCTGCCGCTCTTCACCGAAATCTCATATTCGGAAGAATTTCCTCCGTACACTACCGCCAAAACAGGTTTCATACCTCATATATCAATTAAAAAACGATTCGTCTTCACCTGCATGAGAAGATTCGGCATCGGCATCGCTTCCGTCGCAGTCGAGATTCAGGTCCATCCCCACCGGAGCTATGAACCTGTCCTGCTCCGAAATGCCGAGAGTACCGTCCTCCAGCACTTTGTTCATGAAGATTCCCCAAATAGGAAGGGCCATGTTCGAACCGCCTCCGAGAGAGAGGGATTCGAAATGCACCTGCCTGTCTTCGGCTCCGACCCAGACACCTGCCGTAAGCTTAGGCGTATACCCTATGAACCATCCGTCGGCCTGGTCGTTGGTAGTGCCCGTCTTTCCGGCAAGCTCTCCCTGTATGCCATACTTCCACCTCAGGCGCACGGCCGTACCGTCGTTCACCACCCCTTGCATCAGATTCACCATCAGATAAGCCGTCTGCTCGCTGATGGATTCGCGTTTGCGCGCATTGAACTCACTCAGGACATTCCCCATATTGTCCTCTATACGGGTTACGAATATAGGATCGATATGTACGCCCCTGCTCGGGAAAGTATTGTATGCGCCGACCATTTCGTACAAGGTCAGATCGGCCGGTCCCGCACACAACGAAGGCACCGGATCGAGATAGCTCTGGACACCCATCTTATGGCACATTTCGACTATCGCTTCGGGACCGAACCTCTTCATCAGATATGCCGAAATATTGTTACTGCTCTTGGTAAGCCCCCATTTGAGAGTGACAGTCTTGCCTATCCATTCGTCCCGGTCCGTACTTTGGGGAGTCCATGTCTGGTCTCCGATTATGAATGTCTGAGGGACATTGACCACCTTGTCGCAAGGAGTCATGCCTTCCTGCATCGCAAGCGTGTAAAGGAACGGCTTGATAGTGGAACCGACCTGCCGCTTTCCC
>DEPW01000150.1 GCA_002358965.1 Bacteroidales bacterium UBA3382 | reverse complement strand
GACATGAATTTGGAAAAGTATGAGGACGATAAGCGCAAGTTCCGCAAGCCGAAAGGACTTTACATGTATAGTTGCATTTCTAAAGTTAAAGATTGTGCAAAATATTCGTGTTATGATCTTCGCTTTGAAGGGCGAAGTGTCGGAACGGTTACTGTGGAAGACGGAAAAGTATTTTTGGATACGCTGGGTAAGAAAAATAAAGAGAATTTTAATTTTACCGATATAATAGACGAAAAGGTTGAATGGGTTGGCCCTGTGGCTCGCAACTTTAAAAATCATTTCAAGAATCCTGATACTAAATCGAATAAACTACAGCCGGAACGTTGCCTTGAAGAAAAACTATTAGATGAGTTCTCAAAAAGTACAAGAGCATCAGGGAAAGGATTATGTAATATCCAGCCTGTAAAATTAGGAAGTATGTTTTTCCAAATGCCTACACCATTATCTGCCAGTCACCATTCAAAGGGAGAAATGGATATCAAATATAGTGGTAGTGCAGGCGGCGGAATTGATATTCTTGCCAGAATAAAAGACAAGTCAAGAAAATCAAAATTAGCGGTAATAGAACTTAAGGATAAAAATACGGCAAGTGAGCCGCAAAAAGAAGTTATGTGGCAAGCTTTGGCCTATGCTACATTCGTAGGACACTTGTTGAGAAGCGAATCTGGCAAATATTGGTGGAAAGAAGTGTTTGGAATTAATGATGAATTATCTGGTGATAAGCCCCTTGAAATAATAGTGGCGACCCTCATGCCCGAACCTGAAAAGGGGTGTGGATGTGAAGGCGAACTGGATGAAATACCTATTGAAGAATTAAATGTCAAGTTAATTCCTCAGACTTTGTATTTTAAAATGGATGAAAATATGAATCCTGTTCAATTTTCTGGAACTTTTAAAGAAAATTTATATAAACAAGGCGAATGAAACTCACCATCCATCGTGGAATCAATCAGATAGGAGGCTGTATCACCGAGATACAGTCTTCTTCCGGTACGAAAATCCTTATCGATCTCGGACATAATCTGCCCGACGGAGACGGTCTGGCGGAGGACGAGTATGATGTGCCGGAAAACCTCGACCGGCTCCTTGACGGGGTCTCGGCAGTTTTCTATACGCATTATCACGGCGACCATATTGCTTTTGAAGCGGCTGTGGCAAAGAAAGGCATAAATCAATATCTGGGTGACATAGCAAAGAAAATCAAGATGCAGTTTTATGCCCACATGAAAAACGAAGCGGCTTTCGGGGCGGTAAGGACATTCAGCAAATATCGTAGTGGCAGAACCGTCTCGGTCGGCGATATAAGGGTTACCCCATATTATGTCAGCCACTCTGCCGCCGATGCCTATATGTTTGTGATAGAGTGCGACGGCAAGAGCGTCCTGCATACAGGGGATTTCAGGGAACATGGTTATCTCGGCCATTGCCTTTGGGGGACTTTGAGGAGGTATGTTGTCAAAAGGAATATCGACATCCTGATAACCGAAGGGACAATGCTTTCCAGGGACGATGAAAGGATGATGTCGGAAAGGGACCTGCAGCAGAAAGCATACGAATTGATGTCCCGCTACAAATACGCTTTTGTGCTCTGCTCCTCGACCGACCTTGACAGGCTCGCCTCGTTTTATCNNTTTATCAGGCCACATCCCGCCACCAGGGCCGGCTGTTCGTCGCAGACGGCTATCAGTGCAAATTGTTAAAGACATTCACTGACAAACTCGGACACAAGATACCCGAGTATGATTTCAAGAATCCTCACGAATACGGCAAGGCTCTTCAGCCGCTAATGCTTGAATCCGGGTTCACGATGCTTGTCAGGCGTTCCGCGAAGTTCAAGGCGTGGTTAGAGGCATTGATGCCGCTGTTGCCTGAAAACGGAACGGTCTTCATATATTCTCAGTTCAAGGGATATATAACCGAGGGAAGCCCGGCGTACAGCCACGAAGCATATGAATTCGTTCACTCATACGGTTGGAAATTCGAATATCTGCATACCTCGGGGCACGCTTCGAAAGATACTATTGCCAAAGTATGCCGGCTCGTGAATCCGCGTTCCGCAATCATCCCGATACATAAGGAAAAAGGAAGCGACTTCACATCCCTTGACATTTCCGATGAACTGAAAAACAAGGTCGTTACGGGTGATACGGCCGCCAGCGGTATTGAAATAAAAGTTCAATGATCTTACTTCGTCGTGGCCTTACTTCGGAGGGTTGTCGTATTTCCTCATCAGGAATGCGGCTTTGTTGCGCAGGAACCGTTTGAGATTTTCGTCTGAAAGCACCTGGATGTGCCCTGTGAGGCTGAGGGCGAAACGGCCGACACTCTCGAGGTCGGAAATGCGCCCCTCCCATATCCATCTGCCTTTGTCGGGTCGCAGGTTTTTTATTGACAAGGGGAAATGTTCGATCAGGGCTTTCTTGGCAAAATTGTCAAGCAGCAGTTTGATGTGGTACGGCAGATAGGTCTGTCCCGTAGTCCGGTTGTCGCTACAGGCGAAAATGTCCGTTCCTTCTTTCCGCGGCCTGTCGTCTTTGTCTGCTGCCGGAACGAATCTGTATATTGAAGCAAGTTTGCGCTTCACTCTCTCGCTGATGGCATTGCCGTCTCCGATGCCGAGAGAGTCTGTAAGCCTGTTCAGAAATGCGGCTTCCTCTTCGGTAAAATATGTGATATGTGCGAGGTCGGGAGTATTCGAGGATGGCACGAGCCGGTATGTGTTTCCGTCAGTGCCGGTTTTCATGACGGCAAATCCGGCTTGCCTGAATGTGTCGAGATAGTTGTAGATGTTCCGGCGCGAAAGTCCGGTCTTTTCCATGAGTCCGTCTATGCTGTAGCCCGTGCTGGAGGAAAGCAGTTGCATCAGGCGCAACAATTTGGTTACTTTGGACAGTTCCATGACGATGAGGCTGTTTGTTTGATTGTCCCGGTGTTTCTTTTGCCTGCCCTTGTTGTGGGGGCGTATGCAAAATTAGGAAATTTTACCGTAATCCGGGTTATTCCTTAATCTGGATTATCGCTATCTTTGCGCCCTATGAGCAGCAAGCAGTCATACAGGCTTTTGAAACTGGTGCAGGACGGGCATCCGATGTCGCTCGGACAGCAGCTCATGCTGACCGTACAGTTGAGCATCCCTGCCATCATCGCCCAGTTGTCGTCCATCCTGATGCAGTTCATAGACGCTTCCATGGTGGGAAGTCTCGGAGCGGAGGCTTCGGCTTCGATAGGGATAGTCTCCACTACCACTTGGCTGTTCGGCGGACTTACGACAGCATGCGCCGCAGGGTTTTTCGTCATGGTCTCGCATTTTCTCGGGGCTAAGGATGTGGCGAATGCGCGGGATGTGTTGAGGCAGTCGATAACGATGACGCTTATCTTCAGTATGATATTGATGGTTGCCGGTCTTGCGGTCAGCGGCCCTCTTCCGAGATGGCTCGGAGGTGAGGAGGCGATTTGCCGCGACGCTTCGGTGTATTTCATGATTTTCATACTTTCGCTGCCTTTCCTGCAACTCAATGCGCTTGCGAGCGGGATGCTTCGCAGTTGCGGAAACATGATTACCCCGACGGTGCTGAACATACTGATGTGCCTGCTGGATGTGGTCTTTAATTTTTTCCTGATTTTCCCGACGCGGACGATAGACATCGCCGGCATTTCCCTTACTGTGCCGGGTGCGGGTCTGGGAGTGCCCGGTGCGGCTGTCGGGACGGCGCTCGCCTACATCGTCGTGGCGCTCCTGCTGATGCGCTCGCTGTGCATAAAGTCTCCCGAACTCCGGCTGACAGAGGAAAAAGGCAGTTTCCGCCCTACCAGGAAATGTTTCGTGAATGCCATGAAGATAGCCCTGCCCATGGGCTGCGAAAGGCTGGTCATGTGCGGAGCGCAGATCATGTCGACTGTCATTGTCGCTCCTTTGGGGACGATAGCGATTGCGGCCAATTCTTTCGCGATAACGGCTGAAAGCATCTGTTACATGCCCGGTTACGGCATATCCAATGCGGCAACCACTCTTGTCGGGCAGAGCATCGGCGCCAGACGGAAAGATGTGACATGGAGGTTTTCCAACATATCGGTGTGGATGGGCATCGCCGTCATGGCTGTGATGGGGGTCGTGATGTATGTGACGGCTCCTTTCATCATGGGGATAATGACTCCTGTGGAAGAGGTGGTGGATCTCGGTGCAAGGATCTTGCGCATCGAGGCCTTCGCGGAGCCGATGTATGCCGCAGTCATAGTCGCTTACGGCGTCTTCGTCGGAGCCGGCAGCACTCTGGCTTCGAGCGTCATGAATCTCGCAAGCATCTGGGGCGTAAGGCTTTCGCTTGCGGCCGTCCTTGCTCCCCGATACGGGCTTGAAGGCGTGTGGATAGCCATGTGCATCGAGCTCTGCTTCCGTGGCGCGATTTTCCTGTTCCGCCTTTACCGTAAAAAATGGCTGGGATAAGGAACAGTTCTTTAGAGGCGGCCGCCGGATGTATTTTCCTTAGAAAGAGGAAAAATCTTCAAAATCTTTCCTTTATTTTAGGAAAAAATCTTTATTTTTGTCATGTAATTTAGGAAATATTATGAATAAAGATGTTATTAAGTCTCTGATAGCCATAAGGCAGAATGAAATTCCCTATAGCGTTATAGAAAGGGATATGAAATTGCCTGTAAATCGGAAAAAAATAATAACGGTTCCGGGAGTGAGGAGGTGCGGAAAATCCACAATGATGGAAATAGCGGTCAATGACCTTGTCCAAAGCGGGGTGCCAAAACGGAATATCTTGTGGATAGGCTTTGATGATGAACGTCTTGTGGGAATGTCTTCCGATGAATTGGATACGATAATAGTATCTTATATGGAAATGTTCCCTGATGTCCCGATAAAGGAAGCACACATGTTTTTTGATGAGATTCAGTTGATAAAGGGGTGGGAATATTTTGTTTTGCGCGTATATAAGTCATACTGCAAGAACATTTATATATGCGGAAGCAATGCGACCATGCTTTCCAAGGAACTCGGCTCCGCTTTACGCGGTTATCCTTTGGAATATGAAACATATCCCCTTTCTTTTAAAGAATTCTGTCGCTTTAAAGGTATTAAAACGGATGCTTTTTTAGAACAGGACAGGGCACGCTTGAAAAACGCATTCGAGTTATACAACCAATCCAGTGCTTTTCCCGAAATCGTGCTTGCACGATCACAATCGGAACAGCTGAAGTTGCTTCACGGATACTTCGACACAATGATTTTACGCGATCTTGCAGAGCATTATCGCATTGCGAATATCGAGGTGCTGCGTTATTTTGTAAAACGCATCATGTCGAACCTTACAAAACCTACATCGGTCAATGCTATTTACAATGACATCAGGTCACAGGGCCTGAAAGTAAGTAAGGACGACTTGTACCTGTGGGCCGATTATGTATGTTATGTTTTCATGTTTATACGTATTCCCAAATACAGTCGTTCCTTGCGGAAAGAACGGAGGTCGTTTGATAAGTATTATTGCATAGACAACGGACTGCGCGCCGCCGTACTGATGTCTCAAAGCAATGATAATGGAAGGTATCTTGAAAATACGGTTTTCATGCAATTGAACCGTAACAGGCTTCCGTCGGACAAGATTTCGTATTATCAAGATAATTCGGAATGCGATTTTGTCCTTCAGAGGGAGGATAAGGTAATCCGACTTATTCAGGTCGCATGGAACATTGCTGATGAACAAACCGTTGAGCGTGAGATCAGAGGTCTGTCGGAGGCTTCATCGGCCACGGGATGCGATGATATGCTGATAATAACAGACGATGAAGAAAAAACCATTATTCGTGACGGCAAGCGGATTATAGTAGTACCGGCATGGAAGTGGCTGCTCGAAAACTCTGTCATTAATGACATGAATTCCGATTAGCGTGGTGCCCGTGAACCATGATCCCGGAAAATATTTTACGCCGCGGCCCGCAGGTCGGGATTGCAAAGCCGGGAACATGCGATTTTTCGTAATTTTGCAACTTTGTTTTGCGTAAAATCATAGTTGGCCGGTGAGATGTTCATTCCGATAACCATAATGTTGCTTGCGGCCGTGGCGGGATTCCTGTTGCGGAAAGCGGAGTTTGTAAGGCGGCTGGGCGGGCTTGTAAAATATCTGGTGTGGCTGCTGTTGTTCGTGCTCGGGCTTTCCGCCGGGATGAATGACAATATAGTAAGCGGCTTTGCGCAGGTAGGGCTGACAGCGCTCGTCTTCGCCCTGGCAGGTACGGCCGGGGCGATGCTGGCGGCATGGGGCGTCTACAGGCTGTTTTTCAAGAGCCGGGAGGCCGGAAAGGC
>DEPW01000131.1:3325-3876 GCA_002358965.1 Bacteroidales bacterium UBA3382 | reverse complement strand
GAAATGACATACCGCACCAACCCTACGACAGGCGACCGGGTATCGCTTCTCGGATTCGGAATGATGCGCCTTCCGTTCATCGAAGGCACAGAAGAGATAGATCAGGAAATGGTCAATTCGTTGATAGACCATGCCCTGGAACACGGAGTCAACTATTTCGACACATCCCCGGCATACTGCCAGGGCAAATCCGAACGCGCTACGGGCATCGCCCTCAAACGCCATCCGAGGGAGAGTTATTTCATAGCCACGAAACTCTCGAATTTCGCACAGTCGACATGGTCCCGCGAAGCATCCATAGAGATGTACCGCAACTCTTTCAAGGAATTGCAGGTTGACTACATCGATTACATGCTGCTCCACGGCATCGGCATGGGAGGAATGAAAGAGTTCGAACAGCGCTACATCGACAACGGCATCCTCGACTTCCTTTTGGAAGAGCGCAAGGCCGGAAGGATCAGGAATCTCGGCTTCTCGTACCATGGAGATGTCGAAGTGTTCGACACCATGCTTGCAAGGCAGCACGAGTACAAATGGGATTTCGTCCAGAT
>DEPW01000131.1:0-3304 GCA_002358965.1 Bacteroidales bacterium UBA3382 | reverse complement strand
AGATGAACTATCTGGACTGGAGATACGCAAAGCAGATCAATCCGAGGAACACCGATGCCGAATACCTGTACGGCGAACTCGCCAAGAGAGGCATACCGGGCGTCATCATGGAGCCCCTCCTTGGAGGAAGGCTTTCGAATGTCCCGGACAATATTGCCGTGATGCTCAAAAAGAGGGAGCCCGAAAGGAGCGTGGCTTCATGGGCGTTCAGATTCGCCGGCACATACCCGGGCATCCTTACCGTACTGAGCGGAATGACGAGGATGGAACATCTCCAGGACAACCTCGGCACTTACTGCCCGCTCGACCCCCTTGACGACGAAGAGCTTGCCTTCCTCCAGCAGGCAGCCGCGATGATGATGGAATTCGACACCATCCCGTGCAACGACTGCAAATACTGCATGCCATGCCCTTACGGGCTGGACATCCCGGCAATCCTGCTCCACTACAACAAATGCATCAACGAAGGCAACATTCCGGCCAGCCGCCAGGATCCCAATTACCGCAAGGCACGCAGGGCTTTCCTCGTAGGATACGACCGCTCCGTACCGAAACTCCGTCAGGCATCGCACTGCATTGGCTGCAACCAATGCAGCCCTCACTGCCCGCAAGGCATAATGATTCCTGTCGAAATGCAGAAAATCGACCAATACATAGAAAAACTCAAACAAGAAACACTCTGAAATCATGGATATCTTGACCATAACACCGCTTTTCCTCGGAGGCATAGGGCTTCCTGAGATATTGATAATACTCGTTATCGTCCTGCTGTTCTTCGGAGCCAAAAAGATTCCCGAACTCATGAAGAGCATGGGCAAAGGCGTCAAATCCTTCAAGGAAGGCATGAACGAAGTCGCAAGGGATCTTGAAGATCCGGACAAGGACACAAAGGACGGCGGACCTTCCGCCAAGGCGGACTGACAGGCAGACATCGGCGGATGGACGGCTCAGGAACACAGATGTCTTTCTGGGAACATCTGGATGCGCTGAGGACGGCACTATTGAAGATAATCGCCGTCACTCTCGCATTCGGGATAGTCGCATTTTGTTTCAAAGACCTGCTCTTCGAGGCAGTGCTTGCACCGAAAGAGCCTGGATTCATCACATACAGGCTTCTCGGAGGGCTGCCGGATTTCAAAGTCGAACTGATCAACACAGGGCTCGCCCAGCAGTTCATCACACACATGAAGACGGCCATCTGCGCCGGGGTAATCTTCGCCTCCCCTTACGCGCTCTATCAGATTTTCCGTTTCGTCTCGCCCGCACTTTACGAAAACGAAAAACGCTACGCCGTAAAGGTGGCCGGGAGCGGCTACCTGCTGTTCATGCTCGGCGTGGCGATATGCTATTTCATCATCTTCCCGCTCACATTCCGTTTTCTCGGCACATATCAGGTAAGCCCGGATGTCGAAAATCTGATTTCCCTCCAATCATACATAAGCACACTGCTGATGATGTGCCTTGTGATGGGCATCGTGTTCGAAATCCCCGTACTGTGCTGGATGTTCGCCAAATTAGGCTTCCTCACCTCGGGTTTCATGAAGAAGTACCGCAGACACGCCATCGTGATCATACTCGTGATAGCGGCAATCATCACCCCCACCTCGGATATTTTCACCCTCCTGATAGTCTCGCTGCCGATATGGCTGCTCTACGAGGCCAGCATAGGCATCGTAAAAAGGACTGAACGCCAAGTTTAAAAATGCCCCTTTAGCAATTCAGGGTCAAGCCCCACGACCCTCGCAGCCTGCTTCATGCCTATGCCATATTTTTTCCTGAGCTTCAGGGCCATCCTTAACCGGGCCTCTACCGACAGCTCTTCAACACTGTTTTTTCCGAATTCTCTGATACAGATATCCGTCATCGAATTGTACAGCTCCTTGTCAGCGTATTTGACTTTACGCAACATGTCCGTACTTGTTCCTTCCATCTCCAAATCATCATTCTTTGACAGATAATACAAATACCGACGGACGCTCCCGTAAAGATTTTCTACAAACGAAGATTCGATGTAATTGCCTGGGAGAATCATTCCATTGCCGTCCAAAGCATATTTTCCCGGAAGCCTCACATGCGAACCGACCAATGCCCGCATTTCGTCATACCCCAGCGATGAAATGCTCCTTGTACCGGCCATGTATCTGCTCCTGTCTGAAAAATACAGATTTCCGCTGCTCCATCTGTATTCTCCCGGAGCTATCTGAATATTTGCTGCGACAGGATTCCTTATCACATATGCGATCGCGGTTCTCAGATATTCCGGGTTGTCTATCCTTTTTATCGATATGTCTGCATTGAAACATTGCGCACGAAGATTGACGCGCCTCTTAAACATACGGATGAAAGCAAGACATGCATCATAACTTCCACCCGCTATGAAATGCACATGATTGTCCATCAGACAAAAGCAATACATTGAAAGACATTTGGCGAATGTACACACCGCAATATCGTTAATTGCTTTTACATAATCCGTGTCGCTTTTGAAAAGAATGCCCCTCGACAACCCGTCTGTGCAGATATGATATATTTCTCTCCCCTTCATTATCTCCTCCCCTGTAAATATGCCGCAAAGTTAGGATATTATCGCTGACAAGCAACTCGTATCATACTTTTGGGAGAAGATTTTATTTTTTAAAAATAGGACTATTTATTGATTTTTAATTACTTACACCATTAATCCGTAGATAAAAATTCCCCCGAAGGCTCTATTTTTCTGCGCCACGGGGGAAACCGTAAATCCGACAAAATAATACAATTAATTGTATATAAGCAATTTACATCAACAAGAAAACAAAACGAATCCCCCGGAACTTTATCTTCCCGAATACATTTTTTCGTAATACTCGACATAGGCTCCGGAAGTGACATTGTCCAGCCAGGCCCCGTTGTCGAGATACCACCTTACGGTCTGCCTGATGCCGCGTTCGAAAGGCATTTGAGGTTTCCATCCGAGTTCGCGCTGCAATTTGGAGGAATCTATCGCGTATCTCAGGTCATGGCCCGCCCTGTCCTTCACAAAGGTGATGAGAGAGTCGCTCGCACCTGCAGGACGGCCGAGTTCCTCGTCGGTAATCCTGATCATCAGCCTTATGAGGTCAATGTTGCTCCATTCGTTGTTGCCGCCGATGTTGTAAGTCTCGCCTGAAACCCCATTATGGAATATCAGGTCTATGGCCTTGCAGTGGTCGCCGACATAGAGCCAGTCGCGGACATTTTCGCCCTTTCCGTATACCGGCAGCGGCTTCGAGTGGCGGATATTGTTCACAAACAGGGGTATCAGTTTTTCAGGGAACTGGTAAGG
>DEPW01000060.1:15144-16385 GCA_002358965.1 Bacteroidales bacterium UBA3382 | reverse complement strand
CGGCGGCTTCGGCGGTTTCGGGGGAGGAAGTTTCGGAGGCGGCGGAGCAGGCGGAAGCTGGTGACGCTTCAGGCTGCCGCTTACAGATCTTCCTTTTCGGATTTTTCAAAGGCCTTTACGATCTTCGTCACCAATGGATGGCGCACGATGTCTCTGTGGTCGAACCTGATGACGCTGACGCCCTTGATCTTCTCGACAATGCCTATCCCCTTCATAAGGCCGGAGGACGATTTTACAGGAAGGTCGATCTGTGTGGCATCTCCCGTGACTATGAATTTGGCATCGTTGCCCATCCTCGTAAGGAACATCTTCAATTGGCCGAGACTGGTATTCTGGGCTTCGTCGAGTATGACGCAGGCCCTGTCGAGAGTGCGCCCTCTCATGTAAGCGAGCGGGGCGATTTCGATCGTGCCTTCATCTATGAATTCCTGAAGGCGTTTGGCCGGGATTATGTCTTTCAGTGCATCGTAAAGCGGCAGCAGGTAAGGGTCGAGCTTCTCTTTGAGGTCTCCCGGGAGGAAGCCCAGCCTTTCGCCGGCCTCGACTGCCGGACGGGTAAGGACGATACGCCTGATTTCCCTGTTTTTCAATGCCCTGACCGCAAGTGCGATTGCAACATAGGTCTTCCCTGTGCCGGCTGGTCCGAGGGCGAAAATCAGATCGTTGCCGTAAAATGCTTCGACCATCCTCATTTGGTTGGGAGTCCGTGCTTTGACCGGTTTCCCGTCGTTGCCGTATACGATTACGGAGTCGGCGTGGAGTATTTCGGGCTTTGCTTCACCGTCGTTTTCTTCGAAATATTCTTCGGCATCGTATGGTGTCAGGGTCCGCTTTACAAGACGCTTTTCGATCAGATGCTCGAGGGCGCCCTCGAATCCGGCCATGTCCTCTTCGCTGCCTTCGAGACTGATTTCCGCCCCTCTTGCCGTAATCTTCATGTCAGGGAAATATCCTTTGAGAGTTTCGAGAATCCTGTTGTTTACCCCGTAGATTTCGACGGGATCGATTTCTTTTAAAATGATTTTCTTGCTTTGCGTCATTTGTCGGTGATTTTTATCGTCCTTTCGACCCTTTTTCTGGAGGCCATCATATTGTCGTAGTCGGATTTGTCGGCCCATTGTTCCCTTTTCCCTTCCATCTCGCTGATGACTACGGTAGTGAAACCGTCTTCCTTGTGTCCCGCACGGCTGCACCAGAGGTATTCGAGGCCTACGGAGTCGATTCTGGCCGGCCTCCCGTAT
>DEPW01000060.1:201-15124 GCA_002358965.1 Bacteroidales bacterium UBA3382 | reverse complement strand
CCGCCAGTCCCACCTGGGTGTTGGCCAGGGACATATTCGATATGAAATTTCCCAGCGAATATATTACCGGTTTCCCGTCTATGTGTGCGGTGTCTTGCGGAACATGGGGATGAGTGCCTACGATTGCGTCTGCCCCTATTCCTGCAAGCCATCGGGCGAGCCTTTCCTGCGCCATGTCATGTGTCAGCCTGTATTCGGTACCCCAGTGAGGAAGAGCGATGACAATGTCGGCCGAGTCGGCTTCGGCCCGTCTTATTGCCGCTTTGATTTGCGTAGTGTCCATCATGTTGACCCGGTATGGGTCAGGTACGGGAAAACCGTTCGTCCCGTAAGTGAAATTGACAAGGGCGATCCTTATGCCGTTTGTCTCGATCACAAGCGGATACCCTTCCTGCTGTGCCTTCAGGTCGGCATAGGCCCCGGTATTCCTGGTCCCGTATTTCGCTGCCAGTCTGCCGTATGCTTCGAAAGTCGCCTTCATGCCCCGGGAGCCTTTGTCGCAGATGTGGTTGTTGGCCAGAAGCATCACGTCAATGCCTTTGAGCGCGGCCTCTTCTATGATTCCATAGGGGGCGGAAAAGCTCGGATATCCCGTGTACGGGCGCGTCCCGACCGGGAATTCCATGTTGGCGACACAGATGTCCGCTTCTTCCACGAGATTGCCGATATTGTCGAAGTAGCCTCCGAAATCGTATATGCCGTTCCCTTTGTAGGCTGATTCGAGCTGCCTTTTGTGCATCATCACATCGCCGATGAACAGCATCTCTACTGTGTCCTGCAAGCCGGTCAGGATAGGTCTGAACTCTTTGGGCCGGCTGTATCCGATGTCTATTTCGGCCTTGTACGGAGGCGGGAACAGGATTGCGAGTATGAGAGGTATCAGGAGATTGATCTTCATTTTGCTTGCGTAGTATCCGTTACCATATCCTCCCTGTCCACGATCATGATGAAGAGATTGTCTTCTTCAAGGCTTACCGACAGCCATTTCCGTATGCGTTGGATGTTCTGCAGTTTTCCGCTTTCGGTGCTTATCAGGACATACAGGCAGCTTCGTGTAGCGTAGTCGTTGCCGACATCGACATTTTCCCCTTTGAGGATGGATATGCCTGTGATGTCAGGTACGAGGGATGCCAGTTCCATGGCGGTCTTGCGATAAGGTATTTCGCTGTCCTTGGCTTTTCGCAATTCTTCTTCCAACTGCGATATGAGCTTCTCGCGTTTGCTTATTTCATCGTTCGTGATGTCGTAAAACCCTTTGATGAACTCCTGGTTCACATCGTTTGCGGTCCCGGTGTTTTCATTGATGACGAGCTGGTCCCGGTCTATGCCGAATCTTTCCGCCCTTTTGTACAGATCCTCTTTTTTCTCGGTAGTCAGAGGGGTGCCGGCTATGAATATTTCCAGTTTCGAGCCTTTGTGGTGGTCTATGTCGTGATTGTAAATGTAATTTTCACCCAATGCCATCGTCTCTTTGAGGAAATTGTCCGCCGCGATATCGAAATTGTTCTGTCTGATGACCGATACGGCAGACAGTACGCTCGGGACGAGCAGTATGATGACTACCGCGCTTATCAGCCTCTTGGTCCTCAGTTTGGTCTTAGGGTCTGCGAAATTGACGGACGGGAACTTCATGTATCTGACGGAAAAATATGTCGCGAGTATGATGAAGGCGCAATTGATGAAAAACAGGTAGGACGCGCCGATGAAATAGAGTGCGTTGCCGCTCGCTATCCCGTAGCCGGCGGTGCACAGAGGCGGCATGAGGGCGGTGGCTATGGCGACCCCGGAAGCGACGGTCCCCTTTTCCTTGCGCGCGATTTCGAATATTCCTGCAAAGCCGCCGAAAAGCGCGATCAATACATCGTATATGGTCGGATTCGTCCTTGACAGCAGTTCCGTAGGGTTGTCCAGGTCGAGAGGGGAGATGAGGAAATACACTGAAGATGCAACGATGCTGATGACTATCATCACCCCGAGGTTTTTGAGCGACTCCTTTATCAGATGGGTGTCGTTAGTGCCGAGCCCGAGTCCTATTCCGAATATGGGGCCGAGCAGAGGCGAAATGAGCATGGCTCCGATGATTACCGGGATCGAGTTGACATTCAGTCCGACAGATGCTATGATGATGGAAAATACGAGGATCCAGACATTTGGACCTCGGAAGTAAATGCCGCTTTTGATGTTCGAAACCGCAGCCTCGATGTCGATGTGGCTTGAAATATTGGTCAGTTTCTGCAGATATAGCCTCGTACGGTTCGTTTTACTCATCCCATAATGCGTTTATTACCCCAAAGATAGAGAATTTTTTGAAAAGAACATAAATATGGCTATTTTTGCATGATTATAGAAAACTATCGGTTCGACGGTGGAGAAGGTCTTGTCCATATTGGCCAAAGCGGTCCTGGTACTTTTGATGTCGCTCCTTTTGCAGGGATGTGACTTTTTCCGCGTCCTTGCCGGGAAGCCTACAGGCAAAGACCTCGCAGAGCTTGCCGCATACCGTCAGGCAAGTCTCGATGCCGCTGAAGCGGAAAGGCTTGAAAGGCAGGCCGATTCGTTGGAACTCGTGCGGCTTCGGGAGCAATGGATTGAAGATTCCGTTTGCGTCAGGCAGGCAATGGACGGAAGGATTGCGGATTTCAAGAAGACTTCCGAACTGACGACGCGTCCTGCCGAATGGCCCGACTGCCGTTTCTGCCTGATGGTAGGCTATTTCGGAAACAGGGGGAATGCGGAAAGGCTTTGTTCGAAGATAGAGGCGGACGGCCATGAGCCTTTCATGATAGAGTATGAAAACGGAGCTACCGGCGTTGCCCTTTTCCCTTCTTCGAGCGCTTTTGAGATACTTTCCAGAATCGACAGCGTGCGTACCAGGGACTATCTGCCTTCTGACTTCTGGATCATTTGGAACACAGACAAATACAATCAATCAAACAATAACATACAGACAAAATGAAGACAACGGTATTTACTGAAAAACACATTTCGCTCGGCGCCAAGATGGTGCCTTTCGCAGGTTACAACATGCCGGTCGAATATGAAGGCATCATCCCTGAGCATAAGAATGTCCGTGAGAAGGCGGGCGTATTCGATGTGTCGCACATGGGGGAAATATTCGTCGAAGGCCCTAATGCCTTGGCTTTCCTTCAGTATGTCACCTCGAACGATGTATCTGCCCTCTATCCCGGAAAGGCTCAGTACTCCTGCTTCCCTAACGGGAAAGGCGGCATCGTGGACGATGTGATCGTATATTGTTTCAGCAATGACAAGTTCATGCTCGTGGTCAATGCCGCGAATGTGGAAAAGGACTGGATGCATCTTTGCTCGTACAGCGGAAAGTTCGGCCTCGTTCCCGGAAAGGACCTCAGGAACGCTTCCGATGAAATCTGCCAGCTTGCGGTGCAGGGTCCTAAGGCCATGGAAGTGATGCAGAAACTCTGCAAGGAGAATATCATGGACATGGAGTATTATACCTTCAAAGTGCTCGAAGTGGCTGGAGTTCCGGATGTAATCCTTTCGACTACCGGCTATACCGGTTCGGGCGGATGCGAAGTGTATGCGCCTAACGCATACGGCATTCAGCTCTGGGATGCGATATTCAAGGCAGGCGAACCGGAAGGAATCAAGCCTATAGGTCTCGGAGCGAGGGATACTCTCAGGCTCGAGATGGGCTTCTGCCTCTATGGAAACGATATAGACGATACCACCTCTCCTATAGAGGCTTCTCTCGGTTGGATTACGAAGTTCGCCGACACCAAGGGAGATTTCGTGGACAGAGACCGTCTTCTGGCACAGAAAGAGGCTCCGGTCGTGCGCCGTCTCGTAGGTTTCGAACTCGTTGACAAAGGCATAGCGCGTCACGGATATCCCGTATGCGATGCCGAGGGCAAGGAGATCGGCCATGTGACTTCAGGAAGCATGGCTCCTTATCTTAACAAGGCAATCGGAATGGCCTATGTGGCTGCTCCGCTCCACAAGCAGGGCTCGGAGATATTCGTCAATGTCAGGGGCAGGATGCTTAAGGCAGTGGTCGTAAGGCCTCCGTTCTACAAGAAATAGCGACTTTGGCTTGCATTTTGATACATGTCAAGGCTTTAATCGGCAACACTCATGTTGAAAAATGTATCAGGCAAAATATTGATGGCGGGTACGGCATTGGCCGTGCTCGCCGTTTTTTCTTCCCAGGCCCAGGATTTCAAAATAGATGGCAGGCTCCGCAATCATGTGCTTTACCTGTCTTCCGAGGAACTTCATGGACGGGCGGCAGGGACCGAATATGAAAAGGCGGCGGCCGCTTATGTATGGAAGGCCTTTTCCGAGTCCGGACTTGAAATGGAAGAAGGGGAGGACGGCGAAGAGTTTTCCATAGTGCTCGGCGGCGACACGCTCGTTTCAAGGAACATAGTGGGGTCCGTGCCGGGTTACGACCCCGGGCTGAAAGACAGATATGTCGTAATAGGGGCGCATCTTGACAATCTCGGCGAAAACCGGCTTACTGTCGATGGAGTGGAAACGGTGCAGGTATATCCCGGAGCCGACAATGACGCTTCGGGACTCGCGATGCTGATCGAGCTTGCCAGGATTGCTTCGCAGAACAGCTTCATGTTCAGAAGGACGCTCGTGTTCGTGGCTTTCGGGGCGTCGGAGCAGATGCAGTCAGGAGCATGGTATTTCCTCAACAGGACTTTCCACGACAGCGGCAATATCGATATGATGATCAATCTCGACATGCTCGGACGCGGCGCAAGGAAGGGCAACGGCTTTTATGTCTATGCCGCTTCTAACAGCGATGTGGAAGGATTCATCAATGAGTTTTCACAACAGTTGCGGCCTCTGACGCCTCAGCGTTCGATGCAGGACTTTTATCCGGGAGACCACAGGGTCTTCCTCCATGCCGGGATACCCTCCGTGCTTTTCACCACGGGGCCGCATCCCGAGTACAATACGGTCAGGGATACTGAAAACCTGATAGATTACAAGACGATGTCGTATGCCGCCGATTATATTTACGGTTTCATGATGGCTGCCGCCAACAGGGAAAAGCCGTTCAGGTACAACAGCCCTGACAGCGACGAGACGGTCTATCAGCTTTCGGCCTGCGATGTGCCTCCGAAGTTCTTCAACAGTACCGACCTTTCCAAGTTCATGAGAGAATGGATATATGCTTATCTGAAATATCCTCAGGAAGCCGTAGACAATGGAATCCAGGGGGTGGTGAATGTGAGTTTCATAGTCGAGAAAAACGGGGAGGTGACTAATGTCAGGGTGGAAAAGGGAGTGCACCCTCTTCTCGATGACGAGGCTGTAAAAGTCGTATCCGTGTCGCCAAAGTGGAAGGCGGGGATTCGCGGCGGGGCGAAAATCAGGACGAAGATAACCGTACCTGTCGAATTCAGGCTTGCCAAAGGTAGCGAGGGGCGTTTCGGTTTCTGATTTTTTTGCTACATTTGCGCCGAAAATCCGTTATTTTATCGTTTTTTTGCGCAAAATGGAATACAATTTTAAGGAAATCGAACGCAAGTGGCAGGCATATTGGGCCGACCACGGGACTTTCAAGGTCGGAGAGGACGAATCGAAACCCAAATTCTATGTATTGGACATGTTCCCTTATCCTTCAGGGGCCGGACTGCATGTAGGGCATCCTTTGGGGTATATAGCGAGCGATATATATAGCCGTTACAAGCGCCTGCGCGGATTCAATGTACTCCATCCGATGGGATACGACGCTTTCGGTCTGCCGGCTGAACAGTATGCCATACAGACCGGCCAGCATCCCGCAGTCACTACGGTGCGCAATATCGAGCGGTACAGAAGCCAGCTCGACAGGATAGGGTTTTCTTACGATTGGTCAAGAGAGATACGCACTTGCGATCCGAAATATTACAAATGGACCCAGTGGGCATTCCTCAAGATGTTCGCCCATTGGTATGACAACGCTTCAGGCAAGGCCCGCCCTATCGAAGAGCTGGAGAGCATCTTCGCTTCGGAAGGAAACGCTTCGGTAGATGCCGCCTGCAATGCGGATACCCCCTCGTTTACTGCCGTGCAGTGGAACGGATACTCCGAAAGGCAGAAAGCCGACATATTGATGAAATACCGCATCGCCTATCAGGGCGAGACTTCCGTCAACTGGTGCCCGGGCCTGGGTACCGTGCTGGCCAACGACGAGGTCAAGGACGGTTATTCGGTGCGCGGAGGTTTTCCTGTGGAGCAGAGGAAGATGAAGCAGTGGCAGCTTAGGGTCTCGGCGTACGCCCAGAGGCTGTTGGACGATCTCGAAGGACTCGACTGGACTGATTCGCTGAAGGACATGCAGCGTAACTGGATCGGCCGCAGCCGTGGAGCCGAACTCGTATTCCGCGTGAACAACGGGACCGATGATTACGACATGGTGATATTTACGACCCGTGCCGATACTGTCTTCGGCGTCACCTTCATGGTGCTTGCCCCGGAAAGCGACTGGGTCGAAATACTTACTACTTCTGAAAACAAGGAGGCCATTTCCGATTATCTCGAATCGGTCAAGAAAAGGACGGAACGCGAAAGGATAGCCGATACGAGACGCGTTACCGGAGTGTTTACCGGTTCGTATGCGGTCAATCCTCTGACCGGCAGGAAGGTGCCTGTGTGGGTGTCAGACTATGTGCTTGCCGGTTACGGTACGGGCGCAATCATGGCGGTGCCGGCACATGACAGCAGGGACTATGCTTTTGCAAAGGCTTTCGGCCTGCCGATAATCCCTCTGATCGAGGGCTGCGATGTGTCGGAGTCGAGTTTCGATGCGAAAGAAGGGATAATGTGCAATTCGGGCTTCCTCGACGGAATGGATGTGAAAGATGCCATACCGGCGGCGATAGATTATGTGCAGAAGCACGGTATAGGCAAGGCCAAGGTCAATTACCGGTTGAGGGACGCCATATTTTCGCGACAAAGATATTGGGGAGAGCCTTTCCCCGTATATTTCAAGGACGGTGTAGCCGTCCCTCTTTCCGAAGACCGTCTTCCGCTTGAACTTCCCGACATAGACAGTTACCGCCCTACCGAGAGCGGTGAACCGCCTCTTGCGAGGGCGAAGGACTGGACCATCGACGGCTATCCGCTCGAACTCAGCACCATGCCGGGTTTCGCCGGTAGCAGCGCATATTATCTCAGATACATGGATCCGCATAACGACAATGCTTTGGTCAGCAGGCAGGCGGACGAGTACTGGAGGAATGTGGATCTGTATGTGGGCGGTACTGAACACGCCACCGGGCATCTGATCTATTCGCGGTTCTGGAACAAATTCCTGTACGACCTGGGTTATGTATGCGAGAAGGAGCCTTTCAGAAAGCTTGTAAACCAGGGCATGATACAGGGGCGTTCCAATTTTGTGTACAGGATAAAAGGAACGAACAGGTTCGTTTCATACAATCTGAAGGATTCGTACGATACCACCGAAATACATGTGGATGTCAACATCGTGCGCAATGACAGGCTGGATCTCGATGCATTCAGGCGTTGGATGCCGGATTTCGCCGATGCCGAGTTCATACTTGAAGACGGTGAATACATTTGCGGACATGCGATTGAAAAAATGAGCAAGTCCATGTACAATGTCGTGAATCCGGATGTCGTCTGCGATACATACGGAGCAGATACGCTGCGCCTTTACGAGATGTTCCTCGGCCCGCTCGAGCAGTCGAAACCGTGGGATACCAAGGGAATAGACGGTGTCCACAGATTCCTCAGGAAACTCTGGAGGCTTTTCTTCGACGGGGATGCGCTGGCCGTGACCGACGAGGCCCCGTCGGCTGCCGAACTCAAGGCCCTGCACAGGCTGATAGGCAAAGTGCAGTCGGATATCGAAGCATTTTCTTTCAACACTTCTGTCAGCGCATTCATGATAGCCCTGAACGAGATATCGGATCTGAAATGCCGCAAGAGGAGCATTCTGGAACCGTTCATCATCGTCCTGTCTCCTTTTGCGCCTCACATTTCGGAGGAACTCTGGAGTTGTCTGGGACACGGTGAAAGCATCAGTTATGCGGAGTTTCCGGAGTATGTCGAAAAATATACCGTGGAAGACAAGGTGACTTATCCGGTGTCGTTTAACGGGAAACGCCGTTTCGAGATGTCGCTGGCCAAAGGGCTTTCCAAAGAGGAGGTCGAGGTGGCCGTCAGGGAAAGCGCTGATTTCGCGAAATATCTTGGCGGGGCGCAGGTGAAGAAGATAATCGTCGTTCCGGACAAGATCGTGAATGTCGTCTGCTGATTTTTTAGTGGTTTTGGACATTTTAAAGTAATAATTATACGATGAAACAATCTAAAATCTTAAAGACTCTTTTCGAGTATTTCGTTATCACGCTCGGAATCGCCATGTATACTTTCGCATGGCAGGCTTTCATGATTCCGAAAGGCTTCTTCAGCGGAGGAGTGACTGGTATCGCCACTGTGCTCAATTTCGCGACAGACGGAACGATACCTATTCCCGCGACTTATCTGGTGCTTAATATCTTGCTGCTCGGTGTGGGCTTTTTCGTGCTTGGCACCAAATTCGGTTTCAAGACCATTTTCGCAATCATCATGGCTTCCTTGTTCCTCAAGGTCTTCGAAGGGGTATGGATCAGTCCTATCGAAGAGGATTTCCTTAATGCATTGATCGGCGGCGCCATCAGCGGTGCCGGCATCGCTTTGACATTCCTTGTCGGAGGAAGTACCGGAGGTACGGACATTGTCGCCCTTGTCATAAGGAAATATTTCAATATAACAGAAGGCAAGGTGTATCTTGTCGTGGAACTGCTCATCATATCGTCCATCATACTCATTCCAGGCAAGGGCCTGCAGGAGCTCGTATACGGCTATCTGACAATAATAGCCTTTTCGACGGCCCTGGACTATATCATGGTGGGCTCGAGGTCGACAGTCCAGATACTCGTGTTCTCGAAGCGTGCCGATGAAATCGCGGACATGCTGCTCGAAATGGGCAGGGGAGTGACGGCGGTCCCTTCGGTAGGCTGGTATTCCAAGCAGGACGGAAAGGTGCTGATAGTAGTCGTGAAGAAGAACCAGATGCCTGAGATCACGCGCAAGGTCAAGGAATTGGACGAACATGTGTTCATTTCGGTATGTTCGGCGACCGAAGTTTTCGGCCAGGGTTTCGAGGAAGTTAAGACAGGAGTGAAAAAAATATGGAAAAAGACAGACAAAAAATCTTAAAAGGCATCAAGGAGTATCTCCTGATAACTTTCGGACTGCTAATCTATGTATTGGGTTGGACGGTCTTCCTTATTCCGAACAATCTCGTCGGCGGAGGCGTATCTGGTATCGGCGCCGTGATCCAATATGCGACGGGAGGACTCATAAAGGTTTCCTACACATTCTTCGCCGTCAATTTCGTGCTGTTGGCGATTGCACTGAAGGTCCTGGGGCCGAGTTTCGGCGTAAAGACTGTCTTTGCGGTGATAATCACGACATTGATGTTTCAGTTCTTCCCGGAAATCATTCCTGCCGAAATCATTGATATCATAGGTAAATCCAACGGGAAGCTCGTGGCTACCGTAATCGGCGGCGTGATGTCAGGTTTCGGTATAGGGCTTGCCATTTCCCAGGGAGGAAGTACGGCAGGTACGGACATAGTCGCGCTGATGGTCGCGAAGTACCACAACATATCCACGGGGAGGATGATCCTTGCCATAGATGTGTTCATCGTCTTGTCTTCGCTCATCGTCCCAATGGTGGGTGCTGACGGTCTTCCTATGTCGTGGGGCGAAAAAATCGCCGTGGTCACATACGGTTTCGTGCTGATAGCCTGCTGCAGCTATACGGTCGATTTGTACCTGTCCGGTTCCAAACAGTCTGTCCAGATATTCATTTTCTCAAAGAAATATGCAGAAATCGCAGATCAGATTTCGGAAGGCATGCATCGCGGAGTGTCGGTGCTGGATGCCGAAGGATGGTATACGAAGTCAACCAACAAGGTGCTCATGGTCATGACGCGCAAGGCCGACCTCAATGCGGTGCTGCGGCTGATCAAGTCAATAGATTCTGAAGCATTCTTGTCCGTAGGCACCGTAATGGGCGTCTACGGCAAAGGCTTTGACAAGATCAAGGTCAAGGCGGCCAAGAAGCAGGAGCAGGAAATCTCCGAATGACGGAAACCGTCTGAAAACAGATGGGGACTCATTAGAAAGGAGGAATTTCAATGCATGCGAATCAATCGTAATGCAGAGAAATCCCTCCTTTTGATTCCGCCCCTCGTGCGCGATATGATTCAAGCACACCCTCAAAGGAGTGATTGTGAGGATTCAATATCTTTGAAGTATCTGTAAGTGTTCACTTTGAGTTCCCCGACAGCGGGTTCGTCGCATACGAGGATGCCGTGAGGGTGTATCTGGAGGGCGGAAACCGTCCAGACATGGTTGTAACTGCCTTCTACTGCATGTTGGACGGCAACGGCTTTCTTGTGTCCGAGAGCGAGTATCATCACCTCGCGCGCATCCATTATTGTGGCGACTCCGACTGTCAGGGCGCGTTTCGGAACGGCATTGATGTCTCCCCCGAAGAATCTCGAATTGACTATGACCGTATCCTGCGTGAGAGTCTTGACCCTTGTGCGTGAATTCAATGACGAAAACGGTTCGTTGAAGGCGATATGCCCGTCTTCCCCTATTCCTCCCATGAACAGGTCGATTCCTCCGGCTCTGACTATGCGCTCTTCATAGTCGGAACACTCTTTTGCAATATCGGTTGCGTTTCCGTCGAGTATGTTGATGTTTTCCGAAGGGATGTCTATGTGGTCGAAAAAGTATTTGTGCATGAAAGTATGATAGCTTTCCGGGTGGTTTTCAGGTATGCCTGCATATTCGTCCATGTTGAATGTGATTACATTCCGGAAGGATATGCTCCCCTGCCTGTACATGCGTATCAGTTCTTCGTAAGTCCCGATAGGCGTAGAGCCGGTAGGCAGTCCGAGTACGAAAGGCGCGGATGTCTTTTCGGCTTTTTCCTTAATCCTTCTTACGATGTGTTCCGCAGTCCATGCTGCCACTTCTTTCTGCGTGTCTTTGATAATGAGTCTCATACAATAAAAGGTAAGATTTAAAACATTTTAACGAAAACTTCGAGGGCCTGGTATTCGGCCATTCCGAGTTTGTCATATAGTTTCGCCGTGTTCTGCGTGCGTTCTTCGGCTCTTTGCCAGAACTCCCTGTTGTCGCTTCCCGGGAACGGAACTATGTCTTTCTGGGAGATGTGGCGGTATATCGCGTGCCTCTTTTTGAGCATTTCGTCCGGTGAGAGCGGAACAGCCATGTCCACCATGCCCAGATCCCATTCCATCCATGCTCCGCGGTACAGCCACATGTGGCATTCCTTCAGCCATTCGTCATCTCTGACTATGTCCAGGGCTCCCAGGACGGCTTCGATACAGATGCGGTGGGTCCCGTGCGGGTCGGCCAGGTCGCCGGCGGCATATATCTGCTGTGGCTTGATTTCGCGCAGTATTCTTACGATGATATCGATGTCTTTGTTTGTCAGCGCTCCTTTTTTGATTCCTCCGGTTTCATAGAAAGGAAGGTTCAGGAAGTGTACATGGCTTTCGTCCAGGCCGAACGAGCGGACCGCCGCTTTGGCTTCCGCGCGGCGGATGCCTCCTTTAAGGTCGAGGAGCGGGCGCGGTTCGGAATCCCCGTTTTTCTTGGCGGCGATGATCCCCTTCACTTCGTCGTACCTGTCTGCGAAACCTATCTCCCTTGCCGTATCTATATGCTGAAGCACTACATCGTCCGCTACGGCTACATTTCCGGATGTTTCGTATGCCACATGTACATCGTGCCCGTGTTCGACAAGCCTGATGAAAGTGCCTCCCATTGATATGACATCGTCGTCCGGATGCGGGGAGAAGATGAGTACCCTCTTGGGGAACGGTTTTGAAGGGACGGGCCTGAACGAGTCGTCTACATTGGGTTTGCCTCCAGGCCATCCTGTGATGGTATGCTGGAGGTCGTTGAATACATCTATGTTGATCTTGTCATACGGGCCTTTGGCTTCCAGCAGGTCGCCCAAAGAATGCTCGATGTAATCGTTGTGGGTGAGTTTGAGTATGGGTTTGCCCACTTCGCCGCAGAGCCATACGACGGCCCTTCTCATGAATTTAGGGGTCCAGTCGCACTTCCCGACAAGCCATGGGGACGCTATCCTGGTGAGCTTGCCTGCCGCACTTTCATCGACGACGACCTCGATGTTGTCGTGCTGTTGGAGCAGGGTAGCTGGGAGTTGGTTGGTCACCTCGCCTTCGACGATATTGCGAATTATGTCTGTTTTGTCCTCGCCCCATGCCATGAGGATGATCCGTTTGGATCTCATTATGGTCTCTATGCCCATGGTTATGGCCATGTCCGGCGTGCGTTCCATGCTTGAAAAGAATATCGACTGCACTTTCTTCGAATTGTGCGACAACTGGACAAGCCTCGTCTTCGACTTTTCGTATGCTCCGGGTTCGTTGAAACCTATCTGGCCGTTGGACCCGGTTCCCATGAGCATCAGGTCAATGTCGCAGGACTTTTCGAGCATCTCGCAATATTTTGTGACTTCCTGCGGATTTATGCTGCCGTCGGGGATGTTTATGTTCTCGGGCCTTATGTTTACCTGATTGAGGAATTCGTATCTGATATAATAGTTGCGGCACTGCACGGATTCCTTTTTCATCGGATAGAATTCGTCCAATGAATACACGATGACATTGCTGAAATCGATTTCGCCTCTTTTGTACCGGCTGACAAGCTCGCGGTACAGTCCGATAGGTGTCTGGCCGGTGCTTAAGCCCAATACGAAGGGCCTTCCGGATGTCTTTCCATGCTTTTTGATGGATTCGGAAACTATATCGGCGACATAAAGGACCGCGGATTGTTCAAGTTCGAATATGTTGACCGGAATCTTTTCAAATCTGTTCAGAAGGTCTTCCGGAACATCCTTCACAATCAGGCCGCCGTCTTTCGGCAGGGAATATTTGTTGTTCATATAGTGGATATTAATAGCCTTTGCTCCGACAAAGATACATCATTTGGCATTTATTTCACCACAAAGATGCGTCAATATTGACAAGATTATATAATTCCGTTCTATGTATTTTCTTCTCATTGTTAATTCGGATAACTTTGAAATGCTGGACTGGATTTTATGAATGACTATGGGAAGATTGTTCTTTTGTTTTACAGCTTTGCCACTGTTGGTTTTGGGGGTTGTAATGCTGGTGTCAGATGTGAGGGATTATGTTAAAACAGGAAACGACAATCGTGCTGGTAGGAAATTGGGGCTTTTCTGGCCCGTGCATCTGTGTTTCACGCTCTTCATGATTTTTGATTTCTTCATCGAAGATCCCGTTGCAGTGGCAGAGGTATTGGCGATGCAGGTGTCGTGTACCGTCCCCATGACTCTTGCCGTCCGCTGGAGTGATGCTGCGAGCCCGCTGAACAAAGTGTCGGGAGGCGTCTTTGCCGTCATCACCTTCATATTGTTCGCCTGGTCGCTCTTCCAGATAATGGGGCATGGACGGTCTGATATGATAATAGGCTGGAAACTTTATTACTGTGCGGTGTCGGCCATGTCTTTTGCCTCTTACATGCATTGTTCTGTCAAGGACATCTCGGCACTTTGCAAGGAAAGCTGCATATTGCTTTATGCCCGCGGCCTTGTCATGTCCTCGATATTCTTCATGAACCTGATTGTCGGGATGTGCGTAGCGATGCTGGAGTCGGGAATCGCTCCTAATCTGATATCGTGCGCTTTCCCCCTGTCGTCCGCCGTGTATTTCCATATCGCATATTTGAAGAAGGACGACCTGTATATGATGAAGCCGGTGAAATCCGCCGTGTCTTCGTCGATATCGGTATCGTTGCTGGAGTTCCAAAGCCTGTCGGGCGGCGGGTCCGGCCAGGACGAAGGGAAGAAACAATGGGATTCCGAATTGCGCGATAGGTTCGAAAGGTATTTCGAGGCCGAAAAGCCGTTCCTTAATCCCGAACTGTCCCTGAACGATGCGGCAAGCGCCCTGTGCACCAACAAGACATATCTGTCGAGGATGCTGAACAACGGACTTGGAATGAATTTCAGCCAGGTAGTGAACAGATACAGGGTAAGGTATGCCATGGAGGCCTTTGTGAAGAATCCGGATCTTAAATTGGCGGACCTTTCCGAACTTTCCGGCTTCAGATCCATGTCTACATTTTCGCTGTCGTTCAGGATAAATACGGGAGAGGCCCCGGGAGATTGGTGCCGCAGGGCGAAAAACAGACTGAGACTGTCCTCCAAGCAGCCGGTGGTAATCGACGGTTAACGGCGGAGTTCCGGTTTTTCACAAAATGTGTTATCTTTGCCGGATATAGATTGTTTTTATGGCAGACGAGAAGATAATTTTTTCCATGAACGGTGTAGGGAAGATCCTCCCGAACAACAACAAGGTCATTCTTAAAGACATATACCTGTCGTTCTTTTATGGGGCGAAGATAGGCATCATCGGCCTTAACGGAAGCGGCAAGTCGACTTTGATGAAGATCATAGCCGGAGTGGAAAAATCCTATCAGGGCGAAGTGGTCTGGGCACCCGGTTATACTGTCGGCTATTTGGAGCAGGAGCCCGTGATGGATGATTCGAAGACGGTCATCGATGTTGTCCGCGAAGGTGTAAGCGAGGTGGTAGACCTTATGAAAGAATACGAGGCCGTCAATCTCAGGTTCGCCGAGCCGATGTCGGATGATGAGATGGCAAAGCTCATAGAGTATCAGGGCGAATTGACGGACAAGATAGACCATTGCGGCGGCTGGGATCTGGATGCCAGGCTGGAACGGGCAATGGATGCCTTGCAATGTCCTCCCGCGGATGCGGCAGTAGGGACGCTGTCGGGCGGCGAGCGCAGAAGGGTCGCGTTGTGCCGTCTGCTGTTGAG
>DEPW01000060.1:0-144 GCA_002358965.1 Bacteroidales bacterium UBA3382 | reverse complement strand
CGAGCCTACGAACCATCTGGACACCGAAAGCATACAGTGGCTGGAGGCCCATTTGCAGAGGTACAAGGGTACCGTGATAGCGGTAACGCATGACAGGTATTTTCTGGACAATGTCGCAGGTTGGATACTCGAACTCGACAGGGG
>DEPW01000096.1:215-10906 GCA_002358965.1 Bacteroidales bacterium UBA3382 | reverse complement strand
TCCCGGAGGACCGTACAGGCAGAGAATCGGAGATTTCATGTCACCTTTGAGTTTCAGGACCGCCAGATACTCTATGATTCTTTCCTTCACGTTTTCCAGGCCGAAGTGATCCTCGTCCAGAATTTTCTGTGCATGTTTCAGGTCCAGATTGTCCTGAGACATCTCTCCCCAAGGCAAATCCAGCATGAACTGGATATAGTTGTACTGGATGCTGTATTCCGGAGAGCTCGGGTTGTACCTTTCCAGCTTGGCCATCTCCTTCTCGAATATCTCCTGGACTTCAGCGGGCCAGATCTTCTCCTCCGCTTTCTTGCGGAATCTGTCGAAGTCTTCTGCATCGTCCATCCCGAGTTCCTCCTGGATGGTCCTCAGCTGATTGTTGAGGTAGTATTCCCTCTGCTGCTGGTCCATTTCCGTGCGGACCTTCCGCTGGATGTCATCCTTTAGCTTCAGAATGTCAATCTGACGGTTAAGCATTTCTACAAGCTTCATGGCCCTGATTTTCATATTGCCTTCCTCTAGAAGCTTGATCTTCTCCATGGGATCCTCGAACTCCACGCTGGAGGCGATGAAGTTGATGAGGAACTCATCGCCTTCTATGTTTTTGATGGCGAAGGATGCCTCGTTGGGCAGGTGGGGGGAGAGCTTGATGATATGCAGGGCAAGGTCCTTGATGGAACCCGTCAGGGATTTCATTTCCTTGTCGTTCTTGCCGGGGAGGGTGTCCTCAAGATATTTTACCTTGGCGAAGATATATGGTTCTGATGCAGTCTGCTCCACAGGACGCAGGCGCTTGAGCCCCTGGAGTATGGCGGTTATGGTTCCGTCCGGCATCTCGATGATTTTTATGATGCGGGCGAGCGTACCTATATTATATAGGTCTATGAGTGACGGGTCCTCCACGTTTATGTCCCTTTGGGCGATGGCTCCCAGAATTTTGCCTGAGTTGTACACGTCCCTGACCAGCTTGATGGATTTGTCCCTTCCGATAGAGATAGGAGTGACGGTCGAGGGGAATAGCACGGCATTGCGCAGTGCCAGTACCGGCAGAATCTCAGGCAGTTCACTGTCGTTGATCTTCTGCACGGTGTCAATGCTGACGACGGGCACTATATTCATATCGCCCGCCCCGGCGTTGAGTAAATCTTCTATAGTCTGTTTCATAATAAATTTCCTTAAATTGTTACTTCTACTGCCATCGGCCGATGCAGCTCTGTCTGTCTATGACATTTTGGCAGAATGCTTCGTTCCGTACCGGTTTTTCCCGGCAAGAGTTCTTTGTGTCAATGATTGTGCCAAAAAAAATATAGAAAAAACTTCAATATTATTTTGTAAATGTAAAAAATAAGAATACTTTTGCATTCTCAAATTTATGCAAGTGATTATTAGTAACATTAATATAATAAAAAGATGACAAAAGCTGATATTGTAAACGAAGTAGCCAAAGCTACAGGACTTGAAAAACTCAATGTACAGAAAGTGGTAGAAGCTTTTATGGAGACAGTCAAAGATTCTGTTTCAAAGGATAACAGCGTGTACCTCCGTGGTTTCGGCAGCTTTACAGCAAAGAAACGCGCTCAGAAGACAGCCCGCAATATCTCGAAGCAGAAGACTATTGTCATTCCCGAGCACTATATTCCTGCATTCAAGCCTTCCAAGACTTTCCTGAATTTAGTTAAGAACAACATTAAATAAATGATTTGCTATGCCCAGCGGTAAAAAGAGAAAAAGACATAAAATGGCTACGCACAAACGTAAGAAACGTTTGCGCAAGAACAGACATAAGAAGAGAAAATAATCTTCTGATGTCAGTGTAATGTTATCAGGAGGGTGTCGGCGAGGGCACCCTCTCTTGTTAAAAAAATGATGGAGAAAGATAAAGCAAGTGAAAAGGATCTGGTCATAGATGTAGGCCAAAACGAGGTCACGATTGCTCTATTGGAAAACCATAGATTGATAGAACTGAACAAAGAGCACCACGGCGGGCACAGATACTCCGTAGGAGATGTCTACCTTGGAAGGGTAAAAAAGCTGCTACCGTCCCTGAACGCCGCATTCGTGGATATCGGCGATGAAAAAGAAGCCTTCGTTCACTATCTCGACCTCGGACTGAACTTCCGCGCATTTGACAAGTTCGTCAGGGCGCTCAACCCTAACGGCGATGCCAAACAGCTTTTCTCCCGCATTAGCCTCAAGGACCCTTTGGAAAAAGTCGGTAAGATTGAAAATGTGCTGACCCAAGGGCAGATGATTCCGGTACAGATTGTCAAAGAGCCTATTTCCACGAAAGGTTCCAGACTCACCGCAGAGATTTCCATCGCGGGACGCAATCTCGTACTGCTCCCATTTGCCGACAAGGTAAGTGTCTCACAGAAGATTTCTTCGCATGAAGAAAAACGCAGGCTTGAAAACCTGATGGAAAGTATCCTGCCGAAGAACTACGGTGTGATAATCCGCACCGCGGCAGAAGGTAAGAACGCCGCTGTACTCGACAACGAGCTGGCAAGCCTCATCAAGAAATGGGAAGACTGCTGGCACAACATAGCCGAATCGAAGAGCATACAGCTGCTGCTGACGGAGTACAGCAAGACCACCACGATACTCAGGGACCTGCTGAACGACTCGTTTTCCAGCGTTGATGTCAATGACGAATCGACATACGAGGAAATACGGTCATACATAGCCACTATAGCTCCTGAAAAGGAAAAGATAGTGAAACTGTACAAGGGAACCCAGCCGATCTTTGACTATTTTGACATCACCCGCCAGATCAAAAGCTCGTTCGGGAAGGTCGTCCCGATACGGCAAGGCGCATACCTTGTGATAGAACACACGGAAGCCATGCATGTGATCGATGTGAACAGCGGGACCCGCTCCAAAAACAAACAACAGGAGCAGAACGCATTCGATGTCAACATTTACGCAGCGGACGAAATTGCCCGCCAGCTCCGCTTGAGAGATATGGGCGGTATCGTAATAGTCGATTTCATCGACATGGATACCAACGAACACAAGAATATGCTATACAAGCACATGCAGGAGCTGCTGGCCAATGACAGGGCGAAACACAACATACTTCCGCTCACGAAGTTCGGACTGATGCAGATTACGAGGCAGCGAGTACGGCCCGCAATCGAAATCAACACGCTGGAAGAATGCCCTACATGCAAAGGCACCGGAAAGATTTCATCGACCATAGTGCTCGACGAAAGCATCGAAAGGCAGTTGGCGTATTATGTACAGGAAAGGGACATGAAGAAACTCACCTTAAAGGTGAATCCGATTTTCGAGGCCTACCTTACCAAAGGGATATTCAACATAAGGCGCAAATGGATGAAAAAATACAAATGCGACCTGACAATCATACCAGTTTCCGACTATTTCATCACTCAGTCGGAATGGTTCGACGCTAAAGGAGAAAAATTAGAATGACACATTTGTGCGGCCGGGAGCGATTCCGGCCGCTCTTATTTTCAGTCTCCGTCCTGTCACGCGCCCACGAACAGCAGTTCATAGAGGCCGTAGCCGAAAAAGCAGACCCCGATACCGGCTATGGCGAGGCCGGCTATGCGGTTTATCAGCAGCAAAGTGCTCATCTTGAAGTGTTTCCTGAAACGGCTCAAAAGATAGCTTACTCCGAACCAATAGAGGACGCTTCCCACCACCAATGAAATGATGAAGATTACCGATTCCGGCACTCCGTAGCCCGACAGATCCATCCCGAAAGAGGCGAACAGGCCGAAAATGATCAGGATCGCTCCGGGATTGGACAAGGCCATTAAAAGACCTTGGAAATAATCCTTGGAGGACACCTTGTCGACTTTGTCTATCTGTCCGACCTTCCTGAAAGGATTGGAAACGGCAAGCAATACCCCGATGACGGATATCACAATCCCCCCTCCGATAAGGATTTCAGCATAATACCTGTCCATCAGATCCTGCGCCATCGACAGGAAGAACAAAGCGATCACGGCGAATATCGCATCGGCGGTACTGGCGCCTGCTCCGGTCATGAAACCGGACTTGACACCTTTGCCAAGCGACTTCTGCACCACCATTATGGCGATAGGCCCCAAAGGGATGCATGCACATATTCCGACGCAAAACGCTTTGATGATGTTCAGCAACATATCCAGAATAAAAAACCTGACAAATATAACAAGAAGCCGAGAGCAGAGCAAATTTATTTGCTCGCAGGCACTGTCCGCAGACATCGGGAGGCCTTGGGGGGGGGCAATCTTGCGGATAATCAATAAAAATATTATTATATTTGCCTACGGAAACACTGACAACATGAATACAACGAAAATCACGATCGCTGTAGACGGATATTCTTCCACCGGAAAGAGCACTTTCGCCCGAACGGCCGCAGCCATGCTCGGATATCTTTATCTGGATTCGGGCGCCATGTACAGGAGCGTCGCACTCTACGGTATAGACAACAGGCATGTAGGGCCTGACGGAATAGATACCGCCGGACTGAAGGAAAGCCTGCCGGGGCTGGACATATCATTCGGCAATGACGGGCATGGAAGATTCCGGACCTTCATATCGGGGCGGGATGTAGAAGACAGGATACGCTCTTTCGAGGTATCGACCTATGTCAGCCGCGTGGCCGAGCTGCCGTTCGTCAGACAATTCGTAGACAGGATACTTCAGGATTACGGCAAAGGCAAAGGCATAGTGATGGACGGAAGGGATATCGGCACTACGGTGTTCCCGGATGCCGAACTTAAAATCTTCATGACCGCCGACAAGGAAGTAAGGGCACGCAGGAGGATCAAGGAAATGGAGGAATCGGGGAAAAAGATATCTTTCGAAGAAGTCCTCGCAAACATAGAGCAGAGGGATTTTACCGACACACACAGAAAGACCTCCCCCCTATCCATGGCAAAAGACGCAATTGTACTGGACAACAGCCACATGACTCTGGAGCAGGAAATCGACTGGCTCCGAAGGATACTGCTTGAACGATTCGGAATATGCATTTGAACATCGAAATAGACGAAGGTTCGGGATTCTGTTACGGGGTAGTCCGCGCCATAAGCAAAGCAGAGGAATTCCTTGCATCATCAGGAAAACTCTTTTCGTTAGGGGCCATAGTCCACAATGAGACAGAGCTCGAGAGGCTCGCCGGGAAGGGCCTTTCCACAATAAGATACGAAGATTTTGAAAGCGGGAAAATCGGCTCCGGAGCAGATGTGCTCATAAGGGCCCACGGCGAACCTCCCGCCACCTACCGCATAGCCTCCGAAAACCGTTATCACATCATCGACTGCACCTGTCCGGTAGTACTGAAACTTCAGGGAAAAATCAGACAAGCCGCCAAAAGGATAGGGCCTCGCGGACGGATAATCATCTTCGGAAAGGCCGGACATGCGGAAGTCAACGGCCTCGTAGGCCAGGCCGAGGCCGAAGGGTGTCCGGTATCGGTAGTGGAAAATGCCGAAATGCTGCAATCGCTGATAGCTTCCGGAGCAATCCGCAGGGACGGTGAAACCGAAATATTTTCACAAACCACCAAAGACCCTTCCGAATACGAGGAAATCTGCGACATCCTACGCGAAGCCTTCCCCGAGGCGCGCACCAACAATACCGTATGCGGGCAGGTGGCCTCGAGGCACAAAAGGCTCGAAGACTTCGCCAAAAGCCATGACTGCATCCTGTTCGTTTCGGGAAAAGAGAGTTCCAACGGAAAGGTACTGTACCAGTTGTGCCTGGAAACCAATCAGCGCACACATTTCATAGGGACAGAGCAGGAGATACTTCCTGAATGGTTTTCAGAAGGGGAAAAAGTGGGGATCTGCGGCGCGACATCGACCCCGAAATGGTTGCTGGAGAGAGTTTCCGAATTTTTGCAAAAAAATTTGTAATTTTGCAGGCCTATTCAGGCAATTTTTGATTTTAAAACTAAAACATATAACATTTATGGCAACTACAGCTGATTTTAAAAACGGACTTTATCTTAATTTCAATGGCAAACCATGTTCTATCGTATGGTTCCAGCATGTCAAACCGGGAAAAGGGCCGGCATTCGTAAAGACCAAACTGCGCAACCTTGAAAACGGGCGCATACTTGAAAACACTTTCACTGCCGGAGCCAAAATCGATGTCATCAATGTGGAAAGAAGACCTTACCAGTATCTTTACAAGGATGAAAACGGATACAACTTCATGCACTGCGAGACTTTCGAACAGATTTGCCTCGAGCCTGAAATGATTGAAAACGCGGACCTCATGAAAGAGGGGCAGAGAGTCGAAATGATGTTCGTTGCAGACGAAGAGCGTTGTCTTACCTGCGAACTTCCTACCTATGTCGAACTCGAAGTGACATACACCGAGCCGGCAGTAAAAGGCGATACGGCGTCCACAAACGCAATGAAGGCCGCTACGCTTGAAACCGGTGCGGAAATCATGGTTCCCCTGTTCGTCAATGTAGGCGACAAACTCCGCATTAACACTGCCGACCGTTCATACGGTGAAAGGGTGAAATAATCCTCTGGCGCGGATACGGACTGAAAATGGCGACCGGTGCATTCCGGCCGCCATTTATCATTTTCATCGGTCTTCAACCGGCTTATTGTGCTGATGCCTGGCTGATTGTAAACGAATAGCTGTTGCCGTCATACTCTACATTCACGGTAGCGGTACGCGCAGCGCCTTCATTAGTCTCGACATCGAAAGCGATCTCATACGCTTTGAGGGTATGGAATCCGGAAACCCACGATTCCTGGCAGGTCGGAAGTATCTCCGCGCCAAGCACGGGATTGTCAAGAGTATAGGTCGCCGAGAACTCTCCCCCTTCGGCAGGCACTTCGACATTAGTGTCAACTATGCTGAACTCCGTCGGACCGGTCACAGGCTCCTCCTGGCATGAAACAGCGCAGAAAGCCATACCAAGGGCCATAGCGGCAATTATAGCCGTACTTTTAAATATGTTTTTCATAATCCTTTACTTTACAATCAATTAAAAGAAATAACGAAGACTTATGAGCATCTGCCATGTGCTGTAGACATCCGAATATTTGCCCCAGACAGGCTTGGTGAACTCATATACTCCATTGTCATATTCAAGTATTTCATCGCCTTCGAGCCAGTCGGTAAGACCCCACCTCGGATTGAGGAGGTTGGCGATATTGTTGATATCGAGACCTATCTGGAATGTGTTGGTCTTTCCGCCCACCTTGAAGTGGATATCCTGGGTGAACTTGAAGTTGATGCGGCTCTGCCATGGAGCTACCGCACCGCCTCTGCTCGAATATTCGCCCCTGTGGCGTTTGAGATACTTGTCGGAAGCCAGGAAGGCAGCATACTCGTCCTTGTTGGCCTCGCTTACGAATGTCATCTCGTCAAGTTCCGCATCCGTAGGGATGTAGATAAGGTTGTTCGCACCGTTATCTCCGGTAACATTGTTCATCGTGTACGAATAACGGGTGTATGAGTAACCTCCGATATAGAAGTGGTTGTAACCTTCATAGAAGAGACCGAAAGTAGTCGTACCCCTGTCGCCTTCCTTGATGCGGTAGCTTACATTCGCGATAAGACGGTTAGGCGACACATATGTGGCGTAACCGAGTTCCGGAGTATTGGAACCGTTGACATTGTATGTCATCGTATTGTATGCGGAAGAAATCTGGTCGCCGATAGCATCGCTGACAGTCTTGGCTCCACTGCGGGTATAGGCGGCCATCAGGGACAGACCGAAGTCGAAGTCTTTCTGGAGCTGTGCGGTCACCGAATAGTAGTAACCGTTGACAGGGCTGTTGGTAATATAATATGGGGTGATGCCGCTATTCATCGAGCTGGTGAAGCCGTCGAGTTCCCAGTATTTGCGCGCCATTGGCTCGCCCTCAAGCTGGATGCCGCCCTCGACCTCATGCATGCCGAGAAGGTTCACGCATACAGAAGACAATTCGTGGCTGTAGATTCCTTCCAAAGAAGCCTTGATGCCGCCAGGGAGCCGTCCGTCCAATGCGAGGGAAGTCTTCCATGTGGTAGGCATGACGAGATTCTTGTCCAGGATGGTAGGTTTGGCAGGGGCCGCAAGATCCTGTGCCGTGAAGGTTCCGCCGTACACATCTTCGAGTATATCGTTTACATTGTCATGGAAACCAGGGGTGTTGGATCCCGTACCGGTAGCGTCGATATACTGGGCCTGGAGGCAGTTGCTGTTTCCTGCCGCCGAAACGATCCATACGAAAGGAAGGCGGCCTGTGAAGATACCCGTACCTCCACGCAGAACGAGAGAGCGGTCGCCGAGTATATCCCAGTTGAAACCTACGCGCGGAGACACATTCAGGCGTGCCTTAGGCATGTCCGAAGTTGAAAGTCCGAATATGGACGAACCGGGATGAGTGTATGACAGGGAGAGGAACTCCTTGTTGACATTGTTCTCGATCGACGGATAGAACGGCATTTCGAAACGGAGACCTACGGTCAGTTTGAACCTGTCGTTGAAGTTAAGCTCGTCCTGCACATAGGCCGATGCCTGCATGTACTGGAAGCTCGGGAAGACCTGCTGGAGGTCGTCGCGGTTGGAGTGGGTTATCGCGAATGCGACCGGTTTTCCTGCAGCCTTGAAGGCTTCCCATGAATCATATACATAATAACCGAGAGCGCCCTGCATGTAACCGTTCTTGGTATCGTTCCATTCGAATTGGAGGCCGGCCTTGATATTGTTGATGCCCTTGACGATGCTGACCTCGTCGGTCACCACTACCGTCTGCACATCGCGGAGGTTGCCGTATGTGAAAGGATCCGGACCGAAAGAAGTAAGGACGGCCCTGTCGCCGTTTTCGGTAGGATAGAGGATGTCGACAGTAGGGAAGTTGCCGCCCACGAAGCTACGAGGCTCGTTCTGATGGGACCAGGTGATACGGAACATGTTGTTCACCATACCGTCGAGGAAACGCGAGTTGAGCTCGGCTGCGAGGGAGGTAAAATTCTGCTCCTGGAAATACCTCGAACTCTCGAAATACATCGCGTAGTCGGAAGTACGGCCGTACATGCTTCTGTTATATGGGTTAGGGTTTATAGGGTTGACCGAAGACGAAGGGTCGGAAGAGTATTTGTTGTCAGTGTGGCTGAAACGGATATTGAACTTATGGTCGTTGTTGATGTTCCAGTCCACACGGGCCATGAGTTTCCAGTCAGGGGTACTGAGCGAATAGCCCTGATACCTTCCCGGGTCGTAACCGTATGTATCGATCAGGTAAGACCTGACTTCGTCGAGGAAAGAAGCCGTAGGACGGGCCACCGAACCGCCAGGGGTCCAGCCTTCGCCCACCATGCCGTCACCTTCGCTTGCGACTTTGCTCGAACCCGGGACATTGTCGGCAGCGTATTCGAAGTTGACGAAGAAGAAGAGCTTGTTCTTGACGATAGGGCCGCCGAGGCTCACGCCCGTAGTATTGCTGAGCGACCTGTCCATCGGCAGCTGAGTGTCGGTACCTATGCGGTCGCCCCTGAGCTGTTCATTGGTAAAGTAGTTGTACAGGGAGAATGTCCATTCGTTGGTACCGCTCTTGGTCACGGCATTGATGGAACCTCCGGTAAAGCCCGACTGGCTCACATCGAACGGAGTGATGTTCACGGACATCTGCTCCAGAGCGTCCAATGAAATAGGGGCTCCGCCTGCAGGAAGGTTGGATCCGATACCAAACGCGTTATTGAATGCCGCACCGTCGACTGTCACATAGGACGAACGGTAGTTGCCGCCTCCGATGGCAAGGCCGTTGGAAGTGACAGACGCCTGAGGAGTAAGCCTCATGACATCGTTCATGCTCCTGCTTACCGTCGGGAGGGCTTCCATCGTCCTCTCGCTCACAGCGGTTCCGGCACCGGCCCTGTCGCTGTTCATGTTCGAATTGACAGCATCCGCGTAAGTTACTGCCGCTTCAAGACCGAGGACTTCAATCTCCATGTCGAAGTTCGCAATGACATTCTCTCCGACCGGAGCATACAGGCCGACAGTTTCCATTGCGCGGAAACCGAGCATCTCGACCGTAATCGTGTAAGGGCCGCCAGGGGTAACGCCGTTGATACGGAAATTACCGTTCTTGTCGGACATGGTGGTATACTGCGTACCGGATGGGGTATGCACTGCTGTCACTGCGGCTCCCGGAAGAGGGCCTTTTTCGTCGGCAATGCGCCCACTGAAAGAAGCAGTAGTGACCTGAGCATACATGGCTACTGAGACGAAAATCCCGATAATCGCCGCAGCAAAACACTTAAATGCTTGTTTCATAATGTTTTAAATTAATTTAAGATTGTGTTAGCGAAACAAAGGTATAATAAAACCGAATATTATAAAATTAATTTTACATGAATTTTTTATTAAAAATCGGACTTTCCGCCTGCTCAGGGCCGTTTTGAAAAAAATGGGGCATCTTCCGCAGCCGGCAGGCAGTTTTCCCGAAAAAAACGCCTGAAACGCTTGCAGGTTCGCAGATAATGCGTATCTTTGCCGGACTTATCCGGAACAGCACCGGCGTGGACAGATTTGACTGCTTGCAACCACGGTTAAAAAATGCTAAAACGAGTGGCGCGCCCAGACAGGCCGCCGTTACGAAGCACGGAATGCAAGCGGTCTTATTGGAATAAGAACGCTTTTTTTTGTATTAATAAATAGGTAAAGATTTTATGGCATATCTTTTTACATCAGAATCGGTGTCGGAAGGACACCCGGACAA
>DEPW01000096.1:0-150 GCA_002358965.1 Bacteroidales bacterium UBA3382 | reverse complement strand
AGTCGCATGCGAGACTTTCTGCACGACCGGACTTGTCGTAATCGGAGGAGAGGTACGATCGGAAGCATATGTGGACATACAGCATGTAGCAAGAAGGGTCATAAACAGGATAGGTTACAACAAAGCCGAATACATGTTCGACGCATATTC
>DEPW01000086.1:3567-9419 GCA_002358965.1 Bacteroidales bacterium UBA3382 | reverse complement strand
TAGCCGTAAAGACCGTAAGGTTCTTAGTCAGGAGGAAAAAGGGCGGCCGTACCTCCTGCTGCGGATGCGGCCATAAGGGCTGCGGGGACTGCAAGGACAGGAGGAAGCCCTAACCCTAAATCCCGTCGCTGTCAATCATATTGTTGAGCATGGCATACACGGTAAGGCCGGCGATGCTCTTGATACCTGTCTTCTGGGTAATGTTTTTCCTGTGGGATATGACCGTGTAGACCGATATGTTGAACTCGTCGGCTATCTCTTTGTTGGTCTTTCCTTTGGCTACCGCGACGAGTATCTCCTTTTCCCTCTCGGACAGATCGTATTCCTCGCCTTTGGCGGCTGCCCCTTTGACATTGTCGAGAGCCTTGCGAAGGGACTTCACTATGGACTGCGGACTGTCATACACCGATATGACGGCGTCGAACTGGCCGAACACCTGCTCGTCGTAAAGCGTGGAGGTCAGGGCCACCAGAGCCGGACCGTCCGTGCCGGAAATGATGCTTCTGACGGACGATTTGGACTTGTAATCGAACAAGGCAGGATTGACGACGATGATTTCAGGCGAATAACGGGCCATGACATCGGGCAGGAATCTCAAGTCCGATATCTTCTCCGCCACTCTATACGCATTGTAATTCGAAAGGACGGATACGAAACCTGCCGAAATGATCGGGGAAGGCTCCGCCAGCACCACGGTTATCTGTTTATTTTCCATTTTTCTCAATCCTCAAGGCTATCGGGATAAGAATCCTGTTCTCTATGAAAGTATGTCTGTCCAGTTCATCGCCGAACCTGATGATATCCGCAAGGAGCCCGTACCTCATATGCGACGGAGCGTCCGAAGGAAGGTATTTTACGATGATGTTCCTCAAGTCCGCCAGATTTCCCTCTATATCGCTGTGGTTGTCTTCGAAAACATGGATGGAATAGGCGCCATCCGTATTGCCGTCCAGCAAATGACGGATATAAGGCAGCACCGTCCGTTCTTCATAATCGAAATGCTTGTCTACTTCTTTCCTGTAATCCGAATAAAACCTGTCGAGGGCCTTGCCGCTGTTTCCGCTGTAACAGTCCATCACCTTTGCGAACTGCCTGTCGAGTCCGGGAAGGGCTTCGTTGAGATAATATATATGCGATTGATGTATATATTTCGAAACCGTCGTCAAATCGTCCCTGCCGAACATCGAACAATCGGGCACATACCCCGGAAGGGCGTAGACCCTGCACATCGTCAGGAACAGTTCCGGATTGATGCCGTACCTTGAACACACCTCTTCGATTGTGGCCTCTCCGAAACCCAAGTCTATCCCGAAATGGCAGAAAAGCGGCAGGACCGACGCATCCCTGTCGAGGATATCCGCCATCTTGCTGTTGTGTTTGACGGGAAGGAATCCCATGTCGTTATTGCCTGTCATAAATAAGTTCCGTTTTTTCGCAAAGATAGCAAGAAGCCTCAATCAAAACAAGCGGCCGGCGTGCGCACTACATCGTAAAAGATGATCCTTGTGACCGAACCGTTGGCGGTGATGATGTTAACCTCCTCGACGACAGCATCGGCGACAGACAGCACTATGTCTATCTTTGAGATGAAAGAAGACATCGCTCCGCGTGAAGGTACCAGTTCCATGCCAAGCCTGTCTTCGTCTATACTAACGAACGATGCGGAAAACATCCTTCCTCCTTCAAACAGGGACTTCCGGCCGCCTGCATCATCGCCAAGGGCATCGGCAACCATTGAAAACACCGAAGAAAACGCCTGCGGGACCGCATATCTTTCATCCGCTTTTTCCACATAGGCATCCGTCCCGTCCGTAAAGAACACATAGCCTCCTGAAGCGTTCCGCCAATGCAGGCGGCCGTCAGCGTAAAGTTCCATGCTTCCTTCGGACTCGATCTGCCCGGTGATCACCGGCACCGTACGGACCATCCTGAATGATGCTGCGATCATCTCAAAAGAGAGGGCTTTGTCAATGACGGCAGCGGCTTGGGGATCTATGGATGAAGGTAAAAGGGAAAGCGCGAAAAAATACAGCGCTGCGAAAAGAGTCTTCATTTGTCACAAGGGATAATCATTTTTCAATGGCGATGACTATGATACCTACCGCAATCAGAGCCACGCCGATCCATTTGTTTATCGATATTGTCTCGCCGAACACCAGATAACCTGCAAAAATCGAAAACACGAAAGTCATCGACGTAATCGGATATGCCAGTGAAAATTCGTAATGCTTGAGGATGTACATCCATGTCACGCAGGCGGCAAGAAAAGAGCCTCCGCACGCCGCCCACTGCCAGCAGGCAAGGAATTCCCTGATATAGTCCCATGTGAATCTGAAACCTCCCGTCTTCGCAAGGGAAATCTTCAGAAACACCTGGCCGGCACAGAGGGTAAGACAATGGAATACCGATAAAACTATGAGTTTAAACATATTATTGTTCCTCCTTGGGTTTAATCATGCAACCGGGCCACTGAAATGAACGAATGCTGCCCGTGCCTGTAATGGTCGTGCAACAGGATGGTATTCAAGTCCTTCCTCTTTGACAAGAAAGTCACCGCCGCATAAAGCGAAGCCGCCGGAGAAGAAAAACCGCCTCCGAAGACCTCCTTGTAACCATACATGGGAGCAATCTCTCCTAAAACGGCCCGGCTTTCCGCCGCATCTCCGGAAAACACAAGATCCGGCTTTGCATCCACGGCAGCCGAAACAGCCGCTTTAAAAGCCCGGACACTCGCCGATGAAACTGTCCTCACATCGGTTATCGCCGCAAGCGACCGCCCGCTCCGGCCGGATCTGAGCACGAAAGACAGTGAATGTTCGCCGGCAAAAGGCTCTTCCGCAAACACACCGGCGGCTTCAAGAAGGTCGTAATAACGCACCGGCATTTCATCATGCGCCGAGAGCAGCACCGAACCGAACTTTCTGGTTTCCAAGCCTATCATGGCATCCGTCAGAGCCGTGGGAAAAGACATGGCATTGTGCGAATAAGTCGTATTGTAGCCTTTGCATCCGAGGGCTATCGCCACCGTAGCGGCAAGCGTATTGTGGGTCGAATTGATGAAAGGAGTCGGAGAAAGCCCTTCACCCCGTCCGGAAACCATCCCGCGCAGGAAACTTTCGCTGTTCCTCATGGTACCGGCCCCGGTAGCAGTGATTATGGCATCGGGCGTGCTCAGGCAAGCAGAGGACAGAGCCTTCAGCGCAGTAGCCACCGCCCTCTTTTGCAAGAGCGACATCCTCCTGGCGGCAGAGGCCGGTATGATGCCGGCATAAGGAGGGTCTATCGCCGGATGCAGTCCTTTGCCGTAACGCACGGGAGCGTCATACCAGCCGTCGCTGAAGGGCTGCTGCGGCGTTATCTGCGCCATGCCTTCGACATATATGGGGGCGGATGCATTCATCTGATGATATTTTCGTATATTACACAACTGTCATTCCCTCCGAAACCGAAAGCGTTCACCATGACACGGTCCAATCGCTTGCAAGCCATTCCTTCCCTGACCGGTTCGAAAGAGAGCTCTTCCATCTTTTCCGAAAAACCGAGGGAGACAGGCAAAAACCGTTCCTTCATCGCTATCAGCGAAATTATGCTCTCGATCGCTCCGGAAGCCGCAGTCGTATGACCCGTAAAGGCCTTGGTTGACGAAACAGGAGGCACGGACGCGCCGAAAACCCGTTCGAGGGCGATTCCTTCGGACAGGTCGTTGTTAGGCGTACCGGTGCCATGAGCATTGACATAGTCTATATCGGCAGGCAGAAGACCGGCATCTTCCAATGCAGCTTCCATGCACAACCGCGCTCCCTCCCCGGATGGCGAAGAAGCCGTCTGGTGATATGCGTCGCACCTGTTGGCGCAACCTGCAACGGAAGCGATGGCGCGTACATTCCGCCTCGAAGCCGAAGAAGGGCTTTCGAGTACGAGGAAACCGGCACCCTCTCCGAGATTCAGACCTTCGCGGCCTCTGTCGAACGGACGGCACCGCCTGCTGTCAAGTATCCTCAATGAATTGAAACCGTTCAGATGGTATTTGGTAAGGCATTCGGTCCCGCCTGCCACGACAATGGAAGCACGGCCGGACTTTATCAGCGAACAACCGAAGATGATTGCGTTCAGGGCGGCCGAGCATGCGGTCGATACCGTAGTGCTCATTGCAAATCCCCTGTACCTCGCGGCGATCGTATCGGTCGTAGCACCGCAGTCATGCCCGACGATGAAGCCTTGTTTTCCGGCTTCGGGACAGTCATAATACAGTTCAGTCAGATCCATTCCTCCGACTGCCGTGGCCGAAACGAAGACGATATCGCCCGGGTCCCTCTTCTCCAAGGAAGCGCTCTGAAGAGCCTCATCCAAAGCGAGCATGCCGAGCAGACAGGCGCGTGTGGAAAGTTCCGGCACGGGAAGAGTGCCGTCCAGCATGGATTTCAATTCATCGTCGGTATATTTCACTTCTGCGACGGGAAGCGAAGCATGGACTGTCTTCAATATGGACGGAAGGGCTATGCCGCTGCGGCACGAACGCAATGACTCTGAAACGGAGGCGACTCCCGTCCCGATGGCGGTTACCGCCCCCATTCCCGTAATCAGCACATCTCTTCCTTTCCCGTCCATGAGCGGTGTCATTTGGTCCTGTTGTCCCGGATATATTCGGCCATGGTCCTGACGGAACGGAATATCTCCTTTCCCTGTTTCGGATCTTTCAGTCTGATTCCATACTTACGCTCCATCAGCACTATCAGTTCCAAAGCGTCGATCGAATCCAGTCCGAGGCCTTCCCTGAAAAGGGGCGCATCGGCATCAATGTCTTCAGGGCGCATATCTTCGAAATTCAATGCCCCGATTATCTGCTGCTTGAGTTCTTCAATCAAATTTTCCATATAAGTGCAAAATCAAATTCTTTCCATTAGCGACAGGTCGGCCCTTCCCTGCCCGTCATACCAGTCTATCCAGCCGAAAACCACCTTCGAAGCCCTTCCGCTCCCGATGATCCCTGCCGCCTCTTCTTCCATCGACCGCCTGTCGTAGCTATCGGCCGCATAACAGGTCGTCTCACCGTGCATGCCGTACCGTATGGCAATTTCCCCGGCCACTATGTTGGCAAGGGTATAGACGAAAAGCGCAGGACTCGGATAATAGTTTCCGGGAGCGATCGTAGCCATGTATTTCACATCATCGTCAAGTGAGGCATGGCTTCCGCAAAGGATGATCGCGGCATCGTCATACACGCCCTCCCCTGCCTCGCCGAGCAACTCTCGGGCGGCCGCGATTCCAAGCCGGCAGAGCATGTCCATCTTGAAAAATTTGGGATAATCCGTTTTTGAGCGTCGGAAGATGTCGTTCACCTCCGTCCCTGACACTTCCAAAGATATGTCCTTGACAACCCTTGCATCCTCATGGCAGTCCTGCGGCGGCTGTCCGTCCCGGCAAAGGCCTCCGCATGAGGACCAGTCGCATACGGGCAAATCCCGGCTTGCCAGGAAGACCGCAGATGCGTTACAGCCTCCGAAGCCGGAAACAGTCTTTATGAAGGCATCGCCGTCGAAACGCCTCGGCGACGAGACCACATCCACGGATACCGGCACCCCCAGGCTGGTGAAATCCCGCACCGGAAGCACTACGCCGTCGCACATCTGGTACATCGACAGGATGGTCTCTATCACTCCGGCGGCACCGAGAGTATGGCCTATGCAGGCCTTAAGCGAATTGACGGGTATCTTGTCCAAAGAAGCCCTCGATATTGCGACAGCTTCCATGGAATCGTTATATGCCGTTGCCGTGCCGTGGGCGCATATCATCCCGACCCTATGCTTTTCCAACACCGGACGCAGGAAAGACAATGTCCTGAAAAGCCCTTC
>DEPW01000086.1:2149-3526 GCA_002358965.1 Bacteroidales bacterium UBA3382 | reverse complement strand
TTTGCGTCGTTGGCTATCGCCCCGTCCGCGAAGGCAACATATTTTCCATATATCCTGGCGGCTTCCCCTACACGCCCTGCCGCCTGGGGCGAAGCATATATTACCGTTGCGGCGGCTTCACCGAGATTGAGGCCGCTTCGCGAAGCATCGAACGAACGCGCCCTCTTGGACGAGAGAGCCTTGAACGACTGAAAACCCGATATGATGAACGGACAAAGCAGGTCCGCTCCCGTAACGATGGCAAAATCATATCTGCCCGAAGCAAGCTGGCGGTCGGCGACTATCTGTGCCGAAAGGCCGGAAATGCATGCGTTGGAGACGACTACCGGCCTGTTAGGATTGGAAAAATGCCTTGTAAGCACGGAGGCGCTGTAAGCCAAAAGCAGACGGCGGTCTTTGGAAAAACCGTCTTCAGGCCTCAAAAGCGATATATTTCCTTTTGTCGTAGAGACGATGAACAGTACGCGGGAAGAAGAGGGATCGAAATCACGGAAACCGTTGGCTTCCAATTGCGCCAACGCACCTTCGACACTACGGGCCATAAGGCTTTCAAAGGCTGTCATTCCTTCGACCGGCTTCACTGCGCCCTGATCGAATACTGATGCGAAATACGGCTCTATGCCGCCATCGGCACCATCGTGGAGCCCGGTAGAGAGCCTGCCCGACTTCAGAGCCCGGTAGACTTCTTCCGACCCTTCGCCCAAAGGGCAGACAATGTTATCGGCTATCCTGTGTATCATGTCACCATCACTCCATCATTATCCGTGCAGCCCTGAAGTAGTCAGTCGGCATTCGCCTGCAGGCCTGCCGTCCAGGCTTACCTTTGCCTTGAACATCAGCATTCCGTCGAAATCCCCTATTTCATCCACACGGCACCTCAGTGTCGCACCGACAGGAGGCAGGAAATCGAGTCTCATCGATGACAAGGCCCCCAGCACCCCGATCGAAGGCTCGGTCTTCCCTGCCAGGAAATCCCTGTACCCGGCATACACGGCGCAACTCTGGGCCATGAATTCGGCCATGCCGCCTTCGTACAGCACCCCTGCTGATGCCAGGACGCAGTCGGACGGCACGTCGAACTCGGTTTCAGCGTATTTTTCCCCATATTCCATCAGTCTCGACACGAAGACGAAAGGCGGCCTCTGAGGTATGAACTTCCGAGCGTCGGCGGGGAGGGAAATCATTTCCTGCATATCAGTATCGTATGGCATTTTCCTATATTGTCTATCTGTCTTTCCACTTCAAGCCCGGCGCGTTCAACGCATGAAATCATGTCGGAGCATCCGTACATCTTACTGTTCCCGTTGGCCATGACGGTAAAATACAGCGATATGGCCGTCAGTGCGAACGCGGCGGTACCGTATGGCTGCCTGTCCC
>DEPW01000086.1:0-2071 GCA_002358965.1 Bacteroidales bacterium UBA3382 | reverse complement strand
GAAGCAATCCAGGAACTGGCTCATCCATATCTTGTCGAAACCTTCCGGAAAAGCGGTCCGGGGATCGAGCAGATCGGCGGACAGGCCGTGTATCCGTTCGCAACCGGGCTTTCCAGCGACAGCGCGGCGCATCATCTCAATCTGTCCCGGCAAATCCATCACCGTAACCTGCATGGCAGGGTTGCAGGCCACCGCCTGCAAAGCGAAGCGTCCTGTATTGCCTCCCACATCGAGGATATTGCAGCCTCCTTCGCCGAGCAATATCTCCAATGCCTCGGGGAACGAGTTGTCACTATAATAGTGGTCGAATGCGAACCAGCTTTTCCTGACAGTCTCCGGCAGATGCGGCAAAGCCTCATAGATTGTCTTCCATTTTCCGAAATGTTCCAGTCCGGCCGGTTTGCCTTCCCTTATGGCATCTTCGAGCCTGAACATACCTATGTAATTGACATCGTGGTTGAAATCCATGTCGACCTTTACCATCTCGTCGTTCAGCAGGAACCATCCTGCCTTGGAACAGAGGAACCGGCCTTCGCGGCGAAGAAGTATCCCCATCGTCAGGGATGATTCGAAAAGCACCTGCACACCGTATGCCGGCAGATTACAGGCCCGGGCTGCCTGTTCGACCGTAAGTCCCTGCTCTGCTGCATCCGAAACGGCTTGGAGCAGACCGCTCTTCACCATAGTCCTCGCAACCTGGAATATCACCGGTCCCTGGCTTATCCAATGCGCAGTCTTCTGGGCCTCGTACGCGCTCGATGTATCTTCGGAAAAATGTTTTTCCATATCCATAAATTTCATTCCTCTTTCCAGAAATCGTAAAAATTGAACCATTGCAAAGGGTATTTCCCGACCACGCCCTCAAGCCGGCGGCAATACTCCTGAGCGCGAGCAGCCATCCTTTCCTTTTCCGGTGCGTCGGCATCCTGCAATTCGAGTTTTTCCCATATTATTCCGTACCTGCAATGCCCCGTCCTCATTACGAAAGCCGTGTACAAAGGGATGTCCATCCTCACGGACAATGCGAAAGCCCCGGCGGGGATCTCGGCTTCCATTCCGAAAAGGCGGCACCATACCCCTCTGGCACCTTCGGTCATGCGGTCCGACATCGTCAGTATCACGCCGCCTTCTTCAATAGCCTTCCCAAGTTCGAAGACATACCCCGCATCATCACCTACGGGTACAAGATGTATATGGTTTGCTTTCAAGGCTTCAGCCCTTCTTTTCAGGATTTCCGGACTCTCCCCTCCGTAGACAGTACAATAGCATTCTTTGTCATGTTGGGAAAACAACATCCCGAGGGCTTCGAGATTTCCGACATGCGCGCTCACGATTACCGCCCCTTCCGCACTTTCGTGGATTTCCTTCTGCACGCGGGCGGCCCTGTCGTCCATTTCAAGCACATAACCTCCCGTAACCCCTCCGTAAGAGGCGAATTTGTCGACTACGACCTTCCCGAAAGTGTAATAACAGCCCCACATCGCGGCGACGGCCTTCCATCTGCCATAACCTAACCTGCGGCGATAGAAACGGTATACGGATCTGCGCCCTCCGTTTTTCGAAAAGACATAGAACGGAATGGAAAACGCCATAAAAAAATATACGAAAGAAGCTCCGAAATTTTTCACCAGCAGCGACACCGCCCTTATTCCGAAACTTCCTCCGCCTGTACGGCCCTGCCACCGGGTACCTTCGGCACTCATCCGAGCTTCTCCCCGATATAATCGTAAAATCCGCCCAGGGTCTTGACATTCTTCATTTCCTCGGGCTTTATCTTAAAACCGAATTCCCTTTCACATATGACGACTATGTCCACGAAGTCCAGCGAATCTATGCCCAGATCTTCCTTCAGCCTCGCCTCGTCGGACAGCTTGTCCTCGTCCAACTCTATCTCGTCCACAAGGAACCGGCAAACCGTCTTGCGTATATCATCTTTCTCCATAAATCAGTTTTATTTGGATTTGCAAATGTACAAAGAAGCCGAGAGCAGAGCAAATTTATTTGCCGCAAGGCTTGCTCGGCAGAGTCAACGAGCAAGTGCAACACGGGACAAAATTATAACAAAAGTCTA
>DEPW01000133.1:6578-7319 GCA_002358965.1 Bacteroidales bacterium UBA3382 | reverse complement strand
GGTGCAGTGAGTCTATCCTTGTCGGTCAGGTGCACTTTTCGCCTTTAGCCATTGCATGGCTTTCGTCTTTTTCATAACTTTGCTAAATATAAAAAAAAGATTGTCATGAAAAGGTTTTTGATTTTTGCTGCGGCATGTGCAGTTTGTGCCTTTGCCGTAAATGCATGCGGAAACAATTCCGCTGACAGACTGACCGAAAGGTTTGAGCAGTTCATCGATGACACGCAGAAGGAGATGGAGGAATTCACCGAGGAAGACTGGGCGCAGGTCGAAAAGGAATTCAATGAATTCGTAGAGAAGTTTTCCGAAGAAGCAGACAAGTTTACGGACGAACAGAGAGAGAAGATAGACAAGGCGATCGGCAAGTTCTCAGGCATAAAGGCAAAACACGATTTATCGAGGGTTTTCGATGATGCCAAGGAGCTGATTGAAAGCATTCCAGCCAAGAGCGAAGGCTTCATCGATGGCCTGACCGGCGGCGAGGATGTCCCTGCCGACCAGGACAGCGTCGTCGCTGAATAGCGAATCCGTATGGAAGACAAGGATTTGCGGTATCTCGACTCTTTCGAGGCAAGCCTTCTGGAAGAGATGCTGCGCTTTTGCACCTCGCTCGGGATGCTCGACGGCGAACTGCTCGAGTCCGAAGATATCGATGCCAAATGGAAGGAGTTCGCTCCGGAGTATATGGCCGATGCGGTTCCGAACATCAATGATTTTCCAGAAGCCGCCATAGGCTGGGCC
>DEPW01000133.1:2728-6565 GCA_002358965.1 Bacteroidales bacterium UBA3382 | reverse complement strand
CCGTAGCCAAATGGTGGGACGGCGACTGGGGCAAGCATCACAATGCAAGGTACGGAAGCCTTCACGGCAGCCGCGGTTTCGATGACATGGACGAGCATATCGTGGGGGACATCTTAGGCCTTGCGCCCGGTTCCGCCGAAGCCGGGATGATAGGGAAAGTGATGTTTTCCTGCGCCCAGATGGCAATCGGCCGCATACGGCACGAAAATGTCGAGAGCCAGACGGCGCTGGCTTTCCATGTCTTTGCACGCGCCGTCCGTGCCATGTTCAAGATCGGGGCGGCCATAGGGCTCAGGCGTGCCGGGTACAAATTCGTCAAAATTCCGTACATCCATACCAGTGGGGGCTACCGTCAGTAGCTTCCACTTTGTCTTCAATATTGTCGGGAAGATTGTGGAAAAGGTCGAAGCCGGTAATCTCTTCGATCTCGTCGATGGTCATCATTTCGGTTTTTCCTGTCTGCTCGAAGACATAGCCGATGGCGGTCCATCCGATTTCAGGGTCGTTCCTTAAAACGGCTTTGAATACTTTGCCTGGCACTGCTATGTCATCGCCGATCCCGACAAACGCCGGGATTCCTTTGCCTCCCTGACCGGCTGTCGAAGGCACGATTCCTCCCACGATGTATATCACGGTATCATACCGGTGCAACGCCCAGTCCCTGCATTTTTCCTCTATTTCGTTCCACTCGTCGTGGTTAAGGCTCGGACTCATCGGGCAGATGTTGCTCATATAGAAGCATTCGTCCATGGCCTTTTCGCTCCATTTGTTGTCCGCGGCAGGGCATATATGCCCCCTCTCGTACCTGTATTCCTGATAGTTGTACTGTCTGTCGGGACATCCCGGTATTTCTGGATCGGGGATGAAAGCTTCCGTTCCGGGACGGGAAGCCACGCTTTGCTGCAGCCTGTCCCCGGTCAATATCCATGCGACCCAGTTGGGGATGCGAAGAGCGGGGTTGAACGATACCGTATAACCGACTCTCCTTACGACCTTTTCCTGCCCTTTCTTTTGTGAAAATGCCGGAAGTTCGTACATATCGGTCCATCTCCGCCCGTCGCTCCCGTCCGTCACGGTCTGTGCGTATGTGCTCGTCGCCGAGAGTAGAGGGAGGCCGAGGATGGCGCATGTTAATATCTTGACAATCAAAGTTGTTTTTAAATTTTTCATATCTATGCCTTTTTTCGAAAATTGGGTTTGAACTTAGAAGCTGTTTAAAATTTTTTCTCAGAATGTTTGAGACATGCTTTTGTGCAGGTTTTTGTCGTTTTTTGAGGAGAATAGCAGCGCTATTGTGTGATAAAAACGGCAGAAAGATGCCGGAATGATGCCTCAAAGAACTTTTGAAAAAATTTTAAACAGCTTCTTATTGCCGGCAGCAAATATAGCAAATATTGATTATCCGAAAAATTACACACGCCGTTCTGTTCGTTTTCAAGATTTGGCTTTGTCGCTGAGAGCAGCCGGATTCCGCCTCATGGATGGTGTAACCGTGCCAGCATGGGAAATGTAACAATATCGGCGGGCCTTGCAGGTATGAAAAAATTGAGGCCGTGACCCAAGCGGCACGGCCTCAGAAGAGTATTGCCAGAAATGTATTAGTCGGCCTGTACATCCCAGAGGATTACGCGTGCATCGCTCTGCAATGTGATTTCAGTATCGCTTGTGCATCCGGACACGGTAAATTCATACTTGTCTGAATCGCTCACTGTCATGGTGTATGGTGCATTGTTGGATGCGCCTGTATTCGAAGCCGGAGATATTTCGGATGGAGTGATGGTGCAGTTCCCCGAAAGTGCGAGTCCGCCGGATTTGTCTTTCCATGCCACGCAGTACATGGTGATCTTTGTAGTCCCGGCAGGGATGGTGATAGTAGCGTCGCCATCAGATTTGCTTGTTCCGAGTTTCAGTACTTTGGTAGCAGTCCCGTTGATAGTCGCATCTTCAATATAGTAGTTGCTGCCGCCTACGAGGGACAACTCGTCCATCCAGTCTCCACCTGGTTCAGGACCCGGCTCTTCTCCGCCGCCCTGTCCCTTTTCATGGTCGATGTAGTAAGCATCGCCTACCTGCGGGCTGCCGTTGTATGAAGCGCGTTTGCCGGCTATCGTAAGGATGTCGCCCACTTCGATTCCGAGTCCGGAGAATGAAGGTCCGCTTCCGACGGATGCCTCATCCTTTGCAACTCCGTAGACATATACTTCGCCGGATTCGTCCTTGATGGTGAGGTTGCCCCATGAAGAGTTGGCTATGCTGATGACCTCTCCGGTGAGCTGATAGTAAGTCTCGCCTTCAGGTTTCGAAAGGAACTCGCTGATGGTAATCTCCTCGATTACGCCGGGACCCGGCTCTTCTCCGCCGCCCTGTCCTTCAAAGCGTTCGCCGGTCATACCTGCACAGTCTTCCAACGAAGTGAGGCCTATCTGCATCTTGCCGTTGTTAATCATCGAGATGCCTTTAAGCACGCCTGCTCCCTGAGGAACCTGCTCATCGCCGAAAGTCGTGTATTTGGACGAGAAGATTACGAACGAATTGCCTGTCTTGTCCTCTACATTGATCGATGTGTGCGCACCGCCTACGACAAATGTCTTTCCGAGGTCAGCCTCGGTCACCTGTACATCAGGGAGAGCCACATACTGGGCATCGTAAGTATTGTTCATGAATTCGGCCACAGTCACTTCCTTGGCCACGATGGCATTGTCGGATGAGAGTACGGTAACGGCTTCATTAGGTACATTGTTTGCCTGGAGAGCGCCGCTGAAGTATGAGAGTTCCTGTCCGGAAAGGTCGATTTCGACTTCGTCCCCGAATGCGAAAGCAGCATCGCTGGTGAAGCGTATCTGGAGACCGGCAGTCTCGTCCTGAACGAAGACATTCTTCTTCGAAGTGAGGTTGTTGATTTCGACATTGCTGATGACAAAGGCCTTGATTGTCACGCCGTCGGCGATTGTAGCCTTTTCGCTCGTGCTTGCCGGAGCCATTTCGCGGATTTCGGCGAGGCTGGTGTATTTTTCTTCATCTCCGCCGCCCTGCTGGCCTTCATCATGGGTAATGTAGTAAGCGTCGCCTACCTGAGGGTTCCCATTGTATGAAGCGCGCTTGCCGGCTATCGTAAGGATGTCGCCGACTTCGATTCCGAGTCCGGAGAATGTAGGGTCGCCGCCTACGGATGCTTCGTCTTTGGCAACTCCGTAAACATATACTTCGCCGGATTCATCCTTGATGGTAAGGTTGCCCCAAGTATTGTTGGCTATGCTGATGACCTCTCCGGTGAGCTGGTAGTAGGTTTCGCCTTCAGGCAGAGCGAGGAAATCCTCGATGCTGATTTCCTGAGGTCCAATAGGTTCTTCCTTCTCGTCTTCGAAGATAGGATCGATGTCGACGATGATGTCTACCGGTTTGGTGAGGAAGTTAGCGGACATGTTGGTGTTGTAATTCTGCCTTATTCCTGCCGGACTGCTGAAATCGGCGCAGAATTCCTTACCGTCGGCTTCAAGAGAAAGGGTGAATTCCACAACGGTTTCGTCTTCAATCTTCGAAGCGAAGATGTAGTCGTAGGTAATCTGTGCGCTGGCTGCCGGTTCTTCTCCAGGTGCAGGGAAGTTTACAGGCACTGAGAATGCTTTCGGAGTGATCGATATGCGTTCTGAACTGAGGCTGCCGTCGAGGGCGTTGAACCCTGCAGGAACCTTGTCAAGGCTGACCCTGGCCATGACCTTCGAAAGGTCGATGTTGGAAGGGATGGCTGCAAGGTCGAGAGTAAACAGGTTCAAACGGCCGAAAGGACGCTTGAGGTCGCCGAACCGGAGTTCCTCTGCCTTTTCGACTTTGTGGCTG
>DEPW01000133.1:0-2693 GCA_002358965.1 Bacteroidales bacterium UBA3382 | reverse complement strand
AAGCCGTAAAATGCATCCATCCTGTCTTCGTTGTTCATGTAATTGTCGGCAATCACAGTGATGGAAGTAAGGCCGTCGGCTGTATTGTAATGTACATCCTCGAAACCTTCAGCTGCGCTGCCTTCTGCATAGTCCGCCCAGAAAACGAAATCGTATGTCCTTCCGGTGATGAGACGGATGGCTTCGAACTCTGCGCTAAGCCCGTTGACATCGGCATAGTGAGGCTCTCCGAAAAGCGTCCCGTCTTCGTAGATTTCAAGGATGCAACGGTTTACCAACTGGCCGTCGCCAGGGTTCTCGTCGCTCTTGACGACAATTGAGTTAGGAACGGCTACGGAGATGGTCACCTCCGTCGGTTGGCCGTCGCCTGATGTTAACTCGTCTCTCTGGCATGAAGCCAGGCCGAGAGCAAATGCTGCTACAGTGAGCAGGCAGATAAAAAATCGGTTTTTCATAATTAAAAATAACGATTATTATTAAGTATGTGTGTATCTGGTAAAACCCGTAAGTTTTTTAAAATCAGTTTAAATAGCCCCGTATACATTTGTCTTTACATTTGCCTGTATCCCGATGCTCCTCTCTAAAACATAAGGCTCGGAGCTTTCGTTGCCTTCGCTGTCGTAAAACGAGAGCTCGAATCCCTGAAGCTCGTGCTGTCCGTCCTCGGGAGCGAACATGTAGCAAAAACCAAGGTATGTCCCTTTGTCGCTTTTCGCCACAGGCAATCTGGACGGAGATGACGACATAGGGGAGAGGGCGTACTCTATTTCCCCGGTGTAAAGGTTCATTCCCACAGGGTAGCCGCTCTCGAAAGCGAGGGCCGTCTGTGACGGCAGGTCTTCCGTATCGGTCGTCAAAATGTTCAGTTGGGCCAGCGGCCTTGTCAAGGTCTTGTCGATGGAGCCCGGAATCCCGTCCTCGGCATCTATCATGCATATTCCGTAAAATGCGTCATAGCTGTCGTCATTGATTGCGAAGCCTTCCTTGTCGCAAAGGCTTATGGCCGGAAGCTCCTCCGTGTCGTATAGGAAGTCCGTCCCCGCCGAAGCGTCGTCGGTATGGTCCGCCCACAGCACTATTGCATAATCGCGTCCTTTAATCAGCTTTATGTCCGAAAAACCGGCCGTCGTCCCGCTGAAGAGGGCTGTCGCCTTTTCACCGTAAGGGACGAGGACATTTCCGTCCGTGACCGTAAAGACCTGCATCACGCATCTGTTCACCAGAGTCCCGTCTCCCGGATTTTCCTCGCTCTTGGTGCCGGTGAAGCCTGTCTGAGGCAGGGATATGGAGAGGTTTGTGGAGATTTCCTCCCCGGCATTCACGCCGTTTTCCTTCTGGCAGCCCGTAAACATTCCGGCAGCAGCCGCTGACGCCATGAGATACAGGTATGATTTTCTTAAAATGCTGTTCATATTATTTCCATTTTAATCCGGTATAACTATGTTTATGTCACCGTCGAATCCCGGGTCTATGCCTATTCCGGCTCCCTGGCTCGTAGTGAGGAAATCTCCCCTGACGGTTGTCGTCCGGCCTTTGTATACAGTCGCATTGACGCCGGAATATGTGTTTATGATCTCTCCCGACTGACTTCCGTAGAGGACGAGCGAAAGGTTGATATCTATGTCCTCTCCGTTTACGAACACATAGTCATATCCCATAAGTACTTCGCTGTCGTTGATGAGGTAGATGTCAGTGTCGAATGAGACATTCTGTTCGGTCTTGTTAGGATAGCCCGTCATGACATTGTAGCCGACAGGGTAGTAAAAGCTGTAGACCCATTGCAGGCCGTATTGCCTCCACAAATCTTCCTCCGGTCCTTTCATGCCGCTTTCGGATGCGGACGACCTCTCGCCGATCCTTGTTACGAAATCCGCGACATCCTCGGAGATGATTTCAAGCCTTCCGAGCGGTGATTCCATTCTCCCCGTCACGGTCTGCTCCGCAAACCAAGTGCCTTCGGGAAGCTCGAGGTCTATGTCCATGTTGAGGGCGTAGCACTCTTTAAGTTCGGTGCTGCCTTCGTATTCGTCTTTGAATACTACATTGCCGAGATCCGTCAGGTCGTACATGCAGCCGTCGCTGTCTATGTCATAGCAGGCGGCGGCAAAGGCGGCAAGTCTGTATTTTCCGGCATGTACGGGAACTGTCAGGTCGATGGCGGCCGAACCGTCTCCTTTCCTCAAGGCTCCTGTAGTGCGCCGCATTACAGGTTCGCTTTGGAAGTCGTCTTCATACAGCTCGACTACGAAATACAGGTATTTCGGTAGAGCGTCGTACTTCGCGATTTCGGATGTCTCGGTTATGGAAGGCGTCGTCTCGAGCCTGATTGTGAGGTCTATTTCGGTAGGGTCGATTTCCTTGCCTTCGCCGGGATATTCATGTACGCATGCGCCAAGCGGCATGAAGGCCGCCAGCATGATTGCGGATGTTTTCAATACTGATATGAGATTGTTCATTGCCTTCATATTGCGCTCTCCTTACAGTTTATATATTAGAGATATTCCCAAGCGTGTTATTCCCAGATAGTTCAGGGTTTCCGTTCCGCAAGAGGCTCCGTTTTCGATATTGTAGTAAGTCTCGTATCTGGTCCAGAGGTATCCGACTCCGATGTTGAATTCCATACCCCAGTGCCGTGAGAACCTGAGCGCGTATCCGTAGTCAATTCCGGCGCCCCAGGCCCCGTCCGTGTCCTG
>DEPW01000021.1:1817-7051 GCA_002358965.1 Bacteroidales bacterium UBA3382 | reverse complement strand
ATTTTAAACAGCTTCTTAATCTTTCCTTAAAACTTCCGAAGGATTGACATTTACCAGAACATCGGCCTGTCTTACGATAGCTGCGAAAGATACCGCAAGCGTAATCAGGCAGCCTGAAACATATACCCACCACAGACCCGTCGCACGATCGGCATAGCCCTCCAGCCACCTTGTCACCAACGCATACGAGACAGGAACGGATGCGGCGGCCGCNNAAGGGCGACTATTAGCATGAAATTCATCACCATGCCATTGAATGCCCCCGTCCTCGAAAGTCCGAATATCTTCCTCAAGGCCACATCGCGGGCATGCTGCCGCGCAAAATAAGTACTCATCGCCAACATCGCCATAGACGAAAGCATCAGGGTCAGTATGGTGAAAATTGCAATCAGCTCTTTGTTGTTGACCTCTTCCTGTAAATAATATGAAAATTTTTCATCGAGCGTACCTGTCGTCACGCTATCGGCAAGCCCCTTGTTTTCATAAAAATCCTTTATTTTCCTCACCGCCGTTTTCGTATCTCCGGACACCTTCACCAGCATTTCCCTCAAATACATCAGGTCGTCCGGCGAATCCATATTCATGACATAATAGCAAATATTCATCCCTTTGCATTCATCTTCACTCATATTGCCTTTTATGAAATCGCCCATGATGCCGCACACATTCAATCCATGGGAATTAAGCAGCACGCCGGAAGAAGCGTAATCCATCCCGAGGTTAGACATTGTACTCTCAGTCATCCATACGCTTCCCTCAACCGGCTCGGAAATCAGGGATACCGGCCTGAAACCGAGTATCCTGAAAGCCTGCATGTCACCATACAGCCAATCAATGGTCACCTTGGAACCATCCTCCAAATAATAACTCCCCGAACTCCTGCCCATGTCGACAGGGTCGAATTGCACATAACCTATCTCGGACACTTCAGGCAAGGCCCTTATTTCATCCGCACAGAACTCTGCTGCGGAAGTCGCACCGCTGACATAAATGACGCCATCCCTGGAATAGCCCCTGTCCATATCCATCATATATTTCAACTGGACGGACATGGCAATTGCGATGCACAAGGCGGCCGCCGCCACGAAATTCTGGATGAAAACGAAGACATTCCCCAGCACCTGCCTTCTGCCTGCACCGTCAAAACCTTTCATCAAGTCTATCGGCTTGAAACGCGAAAAGACGACGGCAGGCACAATCCCTGCGAGAAACGAGACTGCGCATACGAAAAGCACAAGGGCGCAGCATTGAAGGACAGTCATGCTTCCCATCACATCTATCTCTTTACCCAACAGCCTGCTCATCAACGGCTCGAAAGCGGGAATCAGCACAAGAGACAACACAAAGGCCATTGCCGTCAATACAAGCGCCTCCGAAAGGAACCTCCTTACTATCCCGCACTTGCGTTCCCCCAACAACCTTCTTGCAGCCATCTCCCTGGAGCGTGAAACGGTCTGCGCGACTGTAAGCGATATATAGTTCAGTATCGCAAAAACGAGCAACAGCATCCCAGCGGCAATGAACAGACTGACAAAGTCCCTGTCGACGCTGTCGGTAAACGGCGCACTGTACTCTGTAGCCCCGAAATGGATGTCTTTCAAAGATGACAATACGGCTTTAGCGGACAGACCGGACATATAAAGGTTGTCTTCTTTTTTAAGGATATCGAATATTGCATTTTCCACTTCATGGATATCGGTCCGGGCATTAACCCGGAAAAAAGTGCTTGCCGTACCGTTGCCGTTGGCAAGCAAAGCAGGAAAGGCCTGTTCGTACAGGTCTATCCTGTAAATCATATCCACATACGGAAATACGCTGTTCCTGAAATCTTCAAATACTCCTGCCACCGTCAGCCGAATGGCCTCATCGCCAATATTGATATCGAATGTCCTGCCTACGGGATCTTCACCGGGAAACCATTTTGCAGCGAAACTCTCCGATACGGACACCGAATATTTTTCCGTCAGGACTCTGTCCCTGTCTCCGCTTGTGAACGGAAAGGTGAAAAAGTCGAAAAAATTGGCATCCACCCCAAGAGCCTGTTGCTTGAATGTATTTTCACCTACCGTCGCCGTCAGCGCGACTCCTCCGAGAAAACCTGTCGCAACCATCCTCGTCCCGTCAATGACTTCCGGCAGCCTGCCTTTCACCTGACCCAGAACCGTCGCACTGCCTGCCGGGAAAACGCCATCATTCAGCAGATAAACATCCTCGGTATCCTCGAGTTGCGAATCGTATGACAGTTCCGTGAAGACATAATAGGAAATGAAGACTATGAATGTCATCGCAACAGAAAGGCCGATGACTTCTATGGCCGTATAAAGTTTGTTCCTGCCAAGGAATCTGAAAAACGAAATCATAGCGTCTATTCAATTAAAATCATCAATGGCCCGTCTTGGCAACAACAATCGTACAAAAAACAGAACAAACTATCGACAAGCAACTTACAGACAGGGAGCAAATAAAGAGGTGTATGATTTTTTTACAGGCCGGAACGCTCCTGTAAAAAAATCACACACCTTATTTCACTGCGTCAGGGAACATGGACACGAACCGCTGCCACCGCGGATCCGCCTTACGGCTCGGAAGATCCGGCATCGCACGCATCAGATACTGCGCGAATACGCCTGCGGTCACGGCCATGCCGTAATTGGTAAGATGCTGGTTGGCGTCATAAGTATCCTGGAATGCGGCAGTCGGATATGCCTGCCTGAGACTCTCGTTCACCATAAGCCCGGACTGGATGTCGAACCAATATGGGCTCAACGGGGCGATGCAGGCGCCGAGCCTGTCCCTCCATACCGGATAATCCTTCACATGCCCGGGATACATCGGAACTGTAAGGAATACGAGCCTGATGCCGTTCCTGCGGCAAAGCTCCGCGATTTTCCGCGTATATTTGACCGAACTTCCGCTTATGCGATAATCGGCGCCGTCCACCGGGGCGCCCTCCTTGGCATACCTTTCGAGCGTCTGCCTCGACAGCCCGGTGGTAAACCTTGCGAACTGCCCCAGATACAGATCGCTGCGGACTTTGCGCACAGGTCCCTCGCCCTTAAGGTTGCGGATGATCTGGTCCGGTTTCGAAAATATGTAATTGTGATTCCTGAAAGTCTCGCACCATGCTATCGGCCAGTTGTGATAATCGAAAAGCGCCGGGGTCGACCTCAATTTAAGCCCGGTATCCCTGCGTGCCCGGAAACTGTTGATCTGATCGTTCAGTTTCCCTTTTTCCAATCCGTGCGGCTCATCATCATTGATCGCATAGGTCTCAAGCACTATCACTTTGGGCTTTTGCACCTTTATGGCCTCTTCTATGATATAATACAGATCCGCCACACATACCCCCGAAGCTCCAAGGATGAACGAATTGAGTCCGGTCTGCCTCGTGAAGAAATACGGGTTCATGCCCGTAAGCAGATGCGAATTGCCCACGAAGAGCACATCTATCGGGATGTCGTTTTCCTTCAGCCGGTAATACCAGTCCCATTTCCATTCGACATGGTTGTTGGCGCTGTCCTCGACAAAGATCCGCTTGCTCTCGAGCGCCCATATCGCAGCGACAATCACTACCGCCATTGCAAGGCCCTTGGCAAGCAATGTTCCAAGACCGCGCTCTTTAATTTTCCTACTCTTGACAGCCATACCGCATTAAAATTGAAAATAAATGAAACTGTTGTCGTTGTTCGTAGCGTATACTCCGAAAAATATGATAGAGAATGCCAATGCCAGATATATGCACCATCTCAACCAGCCGGGGCGACTGAAAACGAGGACACTCAGTACATTCTTCCCTTTACCCTCAAGATGCTCGGCCACATATTCGAAAGACATCAGGATCGCCAGCAACGCCAGGCTGAAGGCCATCTCCGGCCATCCCAGTCCGAAATCCGCAATCGAGCCGGCCCGGGCGAAACCGATGCCTGCTATTACCGAGGCCGCGGCGTCCAGACCTTCCGCCCGGAAAAACGACAAAGAAAACGCCCACATGCAGAATACAACCACAGACGCCAGCACTCCTTTGATCTTCAGCCTTGTCATCAATGGGTCCAAAAGGATTACGAAAAGGCCGTTGATAAGCCCCCAGATTACGAAATTCCAGGAAGCGCCGTGCCAAAGTCCGCTGACAGCGAACACTATGAGCAGATTCCTGACAGTGCGGAAACGCCCCTTCCTGCTTCCTCCCAGAGGGATGAAGATGTAATCCCTCATCCACTGCGACAACGATATGTGCCAGCGTTCCCAGAAATTGTTGAACGAACCGCTCAGATAAGGCCTGCGGAAGTTGGTGCTCAGATTGAATCCGAGTATCTTTGCCGTACCTATGGCTATCTGCGAATATGCCGAAAAATCTATGTACAGCTGGAAAGCGAAGAATATCAGTCCGAGCGTTGACGGCAGTCCCGCTATCGCCTCATGCCCTCCTGCTGCGGCATCCTGGAATACATTGTCTATATAGACCGCGAGCCTGTCCGCTATCACCATCTTCTTGAAAAGGCCTATGAACACTTCGACTATGCCTTCGCGTACTTTTGCATAGTCGAACTTCTTTAGATCATCGAACTGGGGCAACAGATGCGACGCCCTTTCGATAGGACCGGCGACAAGCTGGGGAAAGAAACTTATGAAAGTCAGGAAAGCGACGATGTCTTTCGACGGTTCGACCTTCTTGCGGTAGACATCAATGATGTAGCTCAGGGATTGGAAAGTATAGAAACTGATTCCAACAGGGAGGATGATGTTCAGCGTAGTCACAGACAATTCGGTCCCGAAAAAGGTAAGAAGCCCGTCTACACTGTCTATGAAGAAATTGGCATATTTGAAAAAGCCCAATATCCCGAGATTCACCACAAGGCTTACGGCAAGCAGCGCTTTCCTCCGGGACTTGTTTCCATCAGGAACCTTCGCGATCATCCGACCCAGCGTATAATCCACTACCGAGCTGAATATGAGCAGTCCCAAAAAGCGCCAGTCCCACATTCCGTAGAAAAAATAGCTGCACGCTAGCAGGAATGCGTTCCTCAGCCTCACGCCTGTCTTATTGAATACCGTCCAATAAAGTATGGCCACTACCGGAAGGAAGATGGCGAAATCAATGGAGTTGAATAGCATATATCAGTGTCCGATCACAAATCCGTGGCAAATATAGCAATATAATTTCTAAATCGGGGGGGGCGGTTTTTTTTGCGGACAATCATAAAAAAAAAGAGCGGCCTCCCGGCCGCCCCTCGTCG
>DEPW01000021.1:0-1788 GCA_002358965.1 Bacteroidales bacterium UBA3382 | reverse complement strand
CCGCCCCTCGTCGTCTTTACATGCAGGACTATTCGTAAATCCTTGCGGCAGCCTCACCGTTGAGCACCATTTCGGCACACTCGGCAAGCGCCTGCATCTCGTCCTCGCCCGGGTAATGGACCACCGGAGCCAGGAAACCCACCCTTTCGGCAATCATGTCGCAAAGATGCCTGTAATAGGCTATTCCTCCGGTCAGGATTATCGCATCGACTTTGCCTGATACGGCGGTCGCAAGTCCGCCTATGGATTTCGCGACATGGTATGCAAGAGAGTCTACGAACCTGATCGTAGCCGGGTCGCCGGCCTTGTAGTCATCCTCGACCTTGAAGAAATCGTTGGTTCCGAGATGTGCGACCGCACCGCCCTCGCCTACGATCATCCTTTTGATCTGGTCGTATGTATATTCGCCGCTGAAACACATCTTCGCCATCGTCAGGGCAGTAACGCCGCCCGTGCGTTCGGGGCTGAAAGGGCCTTCGCCGTTAAGGGCATCGTTGACATCGGTAGTCATGCCCTTTTCATGAAGCGATATGGACACTCCGCCTCCGAGATGTGCGACGATGACATTGAGTTCATCGGCCTTCCTTCCGCATTCTTTGGCATAACGCCTGACCACGGCCCTCGAGTTGAGCGCATGGAAGATACTCTGTTTCGGGAATTTCGGATGCCCGGTCATGCGAGCCAGCTGCGAAAGTTCGTCCACTGTCACAGGGTCTGCGATATAGGCCTTGCAGGCATCATTGCCGTTCTTGGCATTAGCCTGCCTTGCTATGGTATCGGCAAGGATGGCTCCGAGATTGCTGGCATGCTCACCGTAAACGGCATTGGCAAGATCGGAAATCATCTTGTCATTGACCATGTACGAGCCGGCGCGGTTAGGCTTTACAAGTCCGCCCCGTCCCATTACGGCATCGAGGGTCTCTACGCCCACGCCTGCCGTCTCCAACGCTTTCACGATAGCGTCGTAACGGAAATCCTTTTGGGAACTGATGTCGGGATATGACGAAATCACATCCGAAGAATGCCTTAATGTCTCTTTGTATATCTGGTTCCCGCCTTCGAATATGGCTATCTTCGTAGAAGTCGAGCCTGGATTTATAACCAATATCCTATGTGCCATGCCTTCGATACTATTTAGCCGACAAAGCCGCAAGGGCTATCGAATTCAACTTGGTTTCAATCGAATCTGCACGGCTTGCCAGTACGCAAGGAGCCTTTGCTCCGGCAACCATCGCGCCCATCTTCACGCCCTTGCAAAGCTTCGAATTGACTTTGTAGAAGACATTCGCGGATTCGATATTCGGGAAGAGGAGGCAGTCCGCATCGCCGGCAACCGGGCTGACTACTTTCTTGACAGCCACCGATTCAGGGTCTATTGCGACATCGAGAGCCAGAGGGCCGTCGGCCACGCAGCCCTTAAGCTGTCCTCTGTCTGCTTCCTTCGCTATGATGGCCGCATCGACACAAGCCTGCATGCCAGGAAGCATCTGCTCCGTAGCTGCAATGATGGCAAGTTTCGGTTTCTCGATACCCATCGCATGCGCGGTATTCACAAGATATTTCGCAATGGCTTCTTTCTGTTTCAGATCAGGAAGAGGAATCACGGCCATATCTCCGAGAATGAGAAGTTTGTGATAATTAGGGGATTGCACTACGGCAACATGGCTGAGCACCGCTTTCGGAGGAAGCAGGCCGCGCTCCTTGTTAAGGATGCCTCTCATGAATTTGTCGGTAGAGCACAGGCCCTTCATAAGGATGTCCCCCTCGCCGGCATTGATCATGTCTACG
>DEPW01000107.1 GCA_002358965.1 Bacteroidales bacterium UBA3382 | reverse complement strand
CCGAAGACATCGGGCTTGCCAACCCGAACGCCATGCTGCTTGCTTCGGCCTGCTTCGATACCGTCCACCGCATAGGCATGCCCGAGGCGCGCATACCTTTGGCCGAAACCGCCATCTACCTTGCGACCTCCCCGAAGAGCAACAGCGCATACATGGCTATCGACAGCGCATTGCAGGCGGCCAAAGACACCAAGGACGCGCCCGTCCCGCTTCATTTGAGGAACGCCCCTACCAAACTGATGAAAGAGCTCGGATATCACGACGGGTACAAATACGCCCATGACTACGAAGGCAATTTCGTGCAGCAGGAATTCCTTCCCGAAAAGATGTCCGGGACCAAATTTTACGAACCCGGGAAAAACAGGAAAGAAGACGAAATCCGCAGGAGGCTTTCGGCGGAATGGGAAAAATACGGATATTAGTTTTTTAATTTTTAGTATATGAGATTCTTAAAAATCACTTTAGCAACGATGCTTGCGGCGTTTGCATTCAACGCCAATGCGCAGGAAAGTCCGTTGTGGACACGCTATCCTGCCATCTCCCCTGACGGGAAAAGCATAGCCTTTTCGTACAAAGGGGACATTTACAAGGTTTCCGTAAACGGCGGTACTGCGCAGCAGCTTACTACTAACGGGGCGCACGATTATGCGCCTGTATGGTCGCCGGACGGAAAGACCATAGCATTCGCTTCCGACAGGTACGGCAATTTCGACATCTACACTGTATCTGCCGAAGGAGGCGCTCCCGAAAGGCTGACCTATTGGTCAAGGGCAGAGAAACCGCTTGCTTTCAGCAACGACGGACAGACCCTGTACATAGAGACATCCATCATGGTGGACAAGGATTTCTCCCAGAGTCCCGAAGGCGGTTTCCAGCAGGTATATTCGATACCTGTGACAGGAGGAAGGCATCAGCTCTTTTCATCGGTATGCATGGAAAGCATATCCTTCAATTCGACCGCAGACAAACTTCTTTACCAGGATCTCAAGGGGTACGAAGACAATTGGCGCAAGCACCATACTTCGTCTGTAACCAGGGACATTTGGCTGTATGAACCGGCAACGGGAACACACACCAAAGTATCGGATTTCAACGGTGAAGACATGGACGCCGCATTCGTCCCGGGGAATGATGACGAATTTTACTATCTCAGCGAAAGAAGCGGTTCGTTCAACATCTGGAAACATGTCCTTTCCACCGGAAAGGACACCCAGATAACCAAGCACGACACCCATCCGGTGCGCTTCCTTTCGGTAGCCGATGACGGGACTATGTCCTACTTCTACAATGGAGAGATATATACCGTCAAAGAGGGAGACGAACCTGCAAAAGTCGCCATAGAGATACGCTCCGACAGTGCCGAGCCGGACTATATCGTGCAATACCGTTCGGCAGGAGTATCCTCCATGGCAGTATCGCCGAGCGGCAAGGAAGTAGCTTTCATAATGCGCGGCGACGTATATGTGGCATCTACCGAATACGGCACTACGGTAAGGATTACCGATACTCCTGAACAGGAACGCGATATCGACTTCTCACCTGACGGCCGCAGCATAGTATATTCTGCAGAAAGGAACGGCTGCTGGAATGTCTATATGTCCGAAATCGTCAAGAAAGACGAGACCATGTTCACTTACGCCACCGAGATAGAGGAAAAGCCTGTGACAGAAGGGAATGTAGCCCGTTTCCAGCCGCAGTTCTCGCCTGACGGAAAAGAAGTGGCTTTCCTTGAAGCCAGGACTACGCTCAGGGTCATCAACCTCAAGAGCGGCAAGATGCGCACGATCCTCGACGGCAATTACAATTACTCGTATTCCGACGGCGACCAGTGGTATCAGTGGTCACCTGACGGAAAATGGTTCGCAGTCAATTTCTTCGAGAAAGGCGGATGGAACTATGTCGACCTCGGCCTCGTAAAGGCTGACGGCAGCGGAGAGCTGCACAACCTTACCGAAAGCGGCTATTCCGACAGCGGAGCGCATTTTGTCCTGGATGGCAATGCAATACTCTGGTATACGGACAAAAACGGCTACCGCAGCCATGGAAGCTGGGGATCACATATCGACATCTACATCATGTTCTTCAATAAGGAGTCCTACGATTCGTTCATGAGGGACAAGGAAGAAGGCGAAGTATATGCCATGATGCAGGAAGCATCCAAGAAAGGCAAGAAGGAAGACAAGAAGGACGGAGACTCAACCAAGACAGACCTTCCTGAGGTCGAGTACGATTTCGACAATATCGAAGACAGGATGGTAAGGCTTACCATCAACTCGGCGATATACGGAGACTGCTACCTTAACGGCGACGGCTCGAAACTCTATTATCTCGCGGCATTCGAAGGCGGATACGACCTTTGGACACGCGATCTGAAGGAAGGCAATGTACGGCTTGTGGCGAAACTCAACGCTTACAGCGGAATGTTCGATACCGATGAGACCGGAAGCAAGGTATACATACTCTCATCCGGGCGCATAAACTCGCTCGATCTGAACAGCGGCTCGATGAAGCCGGTAGGCATCAGGGCGGAATTCAACTACCGTCCCGCACTTGAAAGGGAATACATCTTCAACCATGCATGGCAGCAGGTTGTCGACAAGTTCTATGATCCGGATATCCACGGAATAGACTGGGCGATGTACAAAGAGGCGTATTCGAAATTCCTCCCTTACATCAACAACAACTTCGATTTTTCCGAAATGCTCAGCGAACTCCTCGGCGAACTCAATGCGTCGCACACCGGCTCAAGGTACTATGCATACGGCGGCGGTGACGCAACGGCGGTTTTCGGCATTTTCTTCGACAATGATTATGAAGGCGACGGCCTCATGGTAGCCGAAGTGCTCGAAGACAACCCTATGGTAAGTTCCGATTCCAGGATCAAACCGGGAGTCGTTATCGAGAAGATCGACGGAAATCTCATCAAAGCCGGCGAAGACTACTTCCGTTTCCTTAACCACAAGGCAGGGAAAAATGTGGTGCTCACTCTCCGCAAGGGCGGCAAGACTTGGGAAGAAGTCGTAAAACCTATCACTTACGGTACTCAGAACGCCCTGCTTTACAACCGTTGGGTAAGACAGCGCGAACATCTCGTGGACTCGCTTTCGAACGGCCGCGTAGGCTATGTGCATGTGCAGGGAATGGACAGTCCGAGCTTCAGGGAGGTCTTCTCAAAAGCACTCGGCAAATACCGCAACTGCGAGGCGCTCATAGTAGACACCCGTTTCAACGGTGGTGGCTGGCTCCATGACGACCTCGCAACCTTCCTTAACGGAAAGCACTATGCCGACATGACTCCGAGGGGACAGTATATCGGTTCCGAACCTCTTAACAAGTGGTACAAGCCTTCTTGCGTGATCGTAGGCGAAGGCAACTATTCGGATGCACATGGCTTCCCGTTCGCATACAGGGCTTTGGGCATAGGCAAGATCATAGGCATGCCTGTTCCGGGAACCATGACGGCAGTATGGTGGGAAAGCCAGATAGACCCTACCCTCATTTTCGGCATCCCGCAGATCGGAATGAAGGACAACGACGGCAATTATCAGGAAAACAAACAGCTCAATCCTGACATAATGGTAAACAACGACCCGCAGAGCATGACCGAAGGGCGCGACCTGCAGATCGAAGCCGCTGTCAGGGAAATGCTCAAGGAAGCCGACGCTGCAAAGGCCGAATAATCAAGTTATCGGTAATCGTAATATTGTTCAATCACAGGGAACAGCCCGGCCTGACGGACTGTTCCCCTGTTTTCTGAAAAAAACATGGCGGTAAAAGTCACATATAGGAGAAAAGACATTTGGAAGATAGCCTATCCCATAATGATAAGCCTGCTGATGGAGCAGCTGATCGGCATGACCGATACGGCCTTCATGGGCCGCGTGGGCGAAATCGAATTGGGCGCGTCCGCCATCGGCGCTGTATTCTACATGATGATATTCATGATGGGGTTCGGTTTCAGCATCGGGGCGCAGATAATCATCGCGCGGCGCAACGGAGAGGGCAATTACCGCGAAATAGGCAATGTCTTCTTCCAGGGCCTGTACATCATCCTGGCGATAGCCCTTGCCATGCTGGGCATCTGTCTCGGTTTTTCGGAAACTTTCATCAATCTTGCAGTTTCGTCCCCCGATGTCGCCGAGGCGGCCAGGGACTACATCGACTACAGGATTTTCGGGCTTGTGTTCGCATTCGCCGCGGCAATGTTCCGGGCTTTCTTCGTAGGCACGACACAGACCAGGACATTGACACTCAATTCGATTGTCATGGTCGTATCGAATGTGTTTTTCAACTGGGTGCTGGTTTTCGGAAAATTAGGATTTCCAGCTTTGGGAATTTCCGGAGCAGCTATCGGTTCGGTACTTGCAGAGGCGGTGTCACTTGCTTTTTTCATCGTTTATACCAGGACGCGGATCGATTGCCGCAAATACGGGCTGGACAGGGTATACAGGCCGTCTGCGAAAGATCAGCGGAACATACTCAAAGTGTCTTTCTGGACGATGATACAGAACTTCATATCGTTTTCGACATGGTTCGCCTTCATCGTTTTCATCGAACATCTCGGAGAGCACGCGCTCGCGGTCACAAACATAGTCAGGAACATGTCCAGCCTGATATTCATGATAGTAAGCGCTTTTGCCTCTACCTGCAGCTCGGTCACCAGCAATCTGATAGGAGCCGGCAACAGCATGGAAGTCATGCCTGCAATCAGGAGAATCGTCCTGATGTGCTATATGTTCGCAATCCCCATTGCGCTTGTCTTCTCGGCCTTCCCGGAAACATTCGCACGCATATACACCAACATCCCGGCCGTATATGGGGATGTCGGACCGTCGGTCTGGGTGTTTTGCACTTCATTGATCTTCACCGTTCCGGGAAACATATTGTTCCAGGCGGTTTCAGGGACAGGCAATACGCGCAAGGCCTTCGCCCTGGAAATTGGCACTTTGATTGTCTATCTGGCATATAGCGCATTCGTAACGCTGCACCTGCACCTCGATGTTTCGCTGTGCTGGACGACAGAGCATGTGTACTACCTGCTGATAGGGATATTGTGTTATTCCTATATCCGAAAGGGAAGATGGGCGGGCAAGAGGCTATAGCACTTTTCCGAACCGCTCGGGAATCTCCACGATGAATTGCAGGCCGAACACCGTAGGTTTGTTCCATGCGAATATGGGCCTGAAGATGCGCTGCATGCCCCTTACGACAGGTACGGTCCTCTCCCACTTCCGGGCTTTCCTTTTGGTAATGAGCAACATTGTCCTGGCCCTCTTCTTCATGTGTCTCGACCATCCGTTGGCAAGACGGTCCTGATCTTTCATTTTTGCTTCAAGCATGGCCATATCGAAGCCCCCGAAATGGAAAAGGTAAAGATTCGGGTCTATGTGATAGTTGTGTCCGAGCACGCGGTGGAATCCGGCCCCCCACTGCACCGGCCTGCCGATGACCGATGTCTTGGTATAACGCGGATACAGATAGCCGTAGCGTCTCTGCTCAAGGAAAGGCCGTGAAGCGTCTATCGGCTGCTCCTTGTCAAGATGCTGTCCGACATCGACGCCGAGCCCGGAGACTGTGGTGCCTATGTCGATGCTGCCGAGGTATTGGGCAAGGGACATGTTTTTAAGAGGATCGACGACCAGGAACTCGTCCACATCCATGCCTATCACTATATCATAGTCCTTCATCAGCTCCCTGGCCTTTTCGGATATGAGGTCTATGCGTCCTTTGTCGGCCTTCGCCACCATGCCCTTCACCCGTTTGTGTATGATGGTGTTAGCCTTGCCGCAGAAATCCGGAATCCGCTGATCCTCGCCGTCGAAGAGTACATACAGATTTTCCTCCCCCAACTGGCTGCCGTAATATGAAATCCATTTTCGCAGGAAGAACTCGTCATCCCTGACCATCGTAATAGCACATATCTTCTTCATGTCGCCTGAACTGTTTTGCTGACAAAGATAGCCAAATACTTGTAATTATCAAGATTTATGTGATCGGCAAACATTCATGGTTTTCCGCCACAGCGACATACATGGGATTTTACTACCTTTGCGTGCTTGGAAGCTGTTTAATATTTTACGCCTATGTACCGTATACTGGCAATAATGTTGTTTTCACTCCTGTCGGCAGGAATCCCATACGCGAAAACCGGAGAGGATGAAGCCGTCAGGAAAATATCCCGTCTCGACACTCTCGCCGAAACCAGTTTCGACGAAGGTGACATGGACAGAAGCATCATGCTGTGGAAGGCCGCCGTCCGCGAAGCCGCATCCTGCTCCGTCGCGGAAGAGGACCCGCTGGCATACAGCGGCCTGCTGCAGTCGATAGGCATATGCTACCGCCGCAAATCGATGATGGATTCGGCTTTGCATTATTACAACGAGGCATGGGAAATCATCAAGGACATGGATTCGCAGGAGGCGGTATCCGAGAAGACCCGTCTGCTCACGAGTACGGCGATACTGTACAGTTTCATGGGACGGGACGAGGAGTCGGTGCTGTACGCCGGGAAGGCGCTCGAAGCCGCAAGGCTCGGCAACGACCCGGACATGGCAATATACGCGGCCACGAATGCCGGGGGGATCTATGCACGCAACGGCGATTTTTCGAAGAGCGGAGCCGCCCTCAGGACTGCATTGTCGGTGGCCGAAGAAAGCGGACATGCCGACAAACTGCTGTCTGTCATGACAATAATGGCTTCGATGTACAACATCGCCGGCGAACGGGATTCGGTAGAGAGATATCTTGCGCTCGCGGACGGCATGGCTGAAGGACTTCCTGAAAATTCAGTCGAAGTCCTCGGTTTCCGCGAGACCCAGGCTGCCGTATTGAGCGGCATGGGCCGTTATGCCGAAAGCAACGGCATTTACCGCAGACTGTTGTCCGCATCAGGAAGCAATTCTTCAGTAAAGGAGGATGCCGGTTACATGGCGATGGCACGGAACTATGCCGCTCTCGGACGATTGGACTCAGTCGTCAGTTGCTATGAGAAGGCGTATTCCGTCCTTGACAGCAGATACGGCGAGCAAATCACGGCCCAGCTCTCCGAATGGTCCGCCAAATACGGCGCCGCCGAAAATGAATTGGAGATTGCGCGCCTGACCGAGGAGTCCTTGAGGACTAAAGCAATAGTGCAGATGTGGATCATAATCGCATTGGCTCTGACGGCTGCACTCATGGTTGCGGTGTCGACTATCGCATTCATAAGGCATCGCAGAAAGAAGGAGGAAGAGCTGCGGCTGGCGCGTACATACATCGAAGGGCTTGAAAACGAAAGGGGCCGCGTGGCTGAGGAACTGCATGACGGCGTATGCAACAGCCTGATAGGCATCGGCATGCAACTGTCGGCAATGGACGGCGGCAGCCGTAAGGACGCAGTCCTTTCCATGATCGGAGATCTGCATGACGAAGTACGCCGCATATCGCACGACATGATGCCTCCGCAATTCGATTTTTCCGACATAGAAGAGATACTGAAGGCATATACTGAAAGGCTGGGATTGAACGAATCCGTCAGGACGGGCTTTACTTCGTCCATCGAAGGCAATGCAAACTGGAAAGATGTCCCGGGAGACATCTCGCATGAAGTTTACAGGATTTTCCAGGAACATACGGGCAATATCGTAAAACATTCCGGCGCCGGCAAGATAGATGTAGCCATGAGCCTATGCGGCGGCACACTCGTACTGACTGTCGAGGATGACGGCAAGCCTCCTGTGCGGGAAAGAGGGGCGAAAAAGGGCATAGGCCTGAGCGTCATGGCCGACCGTGCAAGGAGCATCGGTGCGTCAGTGTCATTCACGACTGCCGCAGGCGGCAATGTTTTCAGGTTAGAGGTAGATTTTCAAAAATGATGGATGCATTGAAAGATATGGTCATATTGTTAGTAGACGATCATGACCTGGTACTCGAAGGCATGCTTGCGGTATTGCAGAAGGAGCTTCCCGAAGCCTCTTTCGAGACCGCGCATGACGGGATGCAGGCTCTGAAAGCCGTGGATGGAGGCCGTATCGGCCTTGTCGTGCTGGACCTGGAGCTTCCCGACATTTCCGGTTTCAGGCTCATCGGCCTCATCAGGGAAAAATCTCCCGGGACAAAGGTCGTCGTCTGTACGGTACACGAAGAGATATGGGTCTTACGGCATCTGCAACAGTGCCGCATCGACGGCATCGTATTCAAGTCCGCGGATTGTTCTGCGCTATGCCGGACTGTCAGGCAGCTGATCGAAGGCCGCAGCACCCCATGCCCGACCGTCGGAAACGGCGGCGTGTCCGCCAAAGAGCTTGAAGTGCTTCAGCTGATTGCCGACGGCATTGACTCGCAAGGCATCGCAGAGAGACTGTTCATTTCGGTGAATACTGTCGAGTCGCATCGCAGCCGCCTCATGCGCAAACTCAGTGCCTCTAACGCGACAGACATGGTAATGCGGGCGATATCGTGGGGGCTGATTCCGCCTCCCGGATTGAAGAAACTGCTCTGAAATCACGGTTTTCCGTGATTGACACGCTATGCAATAATGCCGTACTTTGCACACAATATAAAAACATCACAAAGCATCATGAAGAGATTTACATTATTCGCCGTAATGGCATCGTTCATGACGATGCTTGCGGCATGCATCGAAGAACCCGGTACCGACAAGCCGGACGAAGGTGGAGAAGATGTGCCTGAAATCAAAGACAGCAATCTCATCGGCGAAATCTCCATCAGGTTCAACGGAACCGACTCGCACACCTACACGATCAATTATGACGAAGACGACAGGCCCGTAAGGATAGACCTGTTGGGATTCGAAAGCGACGAGATGGTTTCGTACAGGTATGACATAGAATATGCCGGCAATCAGGTGAAAATCCACGGCGACGACAATATCGGAATAGAGCTTGAACTTGACGGGCTTGGCCGCGCCGTAACGGGCACATACCGGGAAGAGTATCGGGACGGAGACTATACCGAAACGCATGAGACCGAACTGACCTTCACATACGATTCACAGGGACGCCTTATCAGGGAAGACGGCAAAGAAGACGGATACGACGACTACGCCATAAAGTATACCTGGGAAGACGGGAACATGGTCAACTCCCATATCGAATACTATGATGAGCCGTTCATGTATTCCGAATATCCCAACGAGGCCAACATCGACATCAACTGGATCATAACTGCGGGTTACGGCTCATATATCGGAGCCCTGGGATTCCTCGACATCTTCGGACAGAGGAGTGCCTGCTATGCCTATCCCGACTATTTCGAAAACGATGAGGCTCCTGGAAACGGTCGCGAAGAATTCGTGTGCGAAGACCGCATCGGCATTACCCTTACAAGAGAGTATGACGTGTATCATGTCGCTTATGACGAAACGACGGCGGAATATGAGTTCAACGGCGAAAACAATCTGCTCGGCATTGTCAAGACAGTACCGGCATATCTGATCAGCTATACGCAGGACTATACGATAAACATCCTGTATCCTGACGGATATTTTATCGGTGAAGACGGGAAGAAATATTATTACTCCGATGCTCTGGAGTACGACTATCAGCCGGCAGTCGAAACCGGCCGCGAAGCCCTCGAACCGAATGTCACTTATGTGGATATCATCTACTGATACTGAAAAGCCGTTTAAACAGCTTTAAAAAAAACAGGGGTCTGACTTCTTTAAGTCCGGCCCCTGTATCATTGCGTTGCCGCATAGTGACTTATTTCACTCTCTTGTAACCGTAAACGGCCCTGTTCCCGAGTTCTTCCTCGATCCTGAGGAGCTGGTTGTATTTTGCCATTCTGTCAGTACGGCTGAGCGACCCGGTCTTGATCTGGCCGCTGTTGGTAGCCACTGCTATGTCGGCAATCGTAGTGTCCTCGGTTTCGCCCGAACGATGCGAAGTCACCGTAGTGTAACCGTGACGGTGAGCCATCTCGATGGCATCGAGAGTTTCGCTCAAAGAGCCTATCTGGTTCACTTTGATGAGGATAGAGTTGGCGCAACCCATTGCGATGCCTTTTGAAAGGAAGTCCACATTGGTTACGAACAGGTCGTCGCCTACGAGCTGGCACCTTGAACCGATCCTTTCGGTGAGAGCCTTCCAGCCTTCCCAGTCGTTCTCGCTCATACCGTCTTCGATCGAGTCGATAGGGTATTTGTTTATGAGGCTTTCGAGATAGTCTACCTGCTCGGCGGATGTACGGCGCGCCCCTTTGTCGCCTTCGAATTTGCTATAATCGTATACGCCGTCTTTGTAAAACTCCGAAGATGCGCAGTCGAGACCTATGGTCACATCCTTGCCCGGCTTGTAACCTGCCTTCTCGATAGCGATGAGGATTGAATTCAAAGCGTCCTCGGTACCTTCGAGCGTAGGGGCGAAACCTCCTTCGTCTCCGACGGCAGTGCTGAGTTTACGCTCTTTTTTCAGATAATCCTTCAACGCATGGAACACTTCCGCTCCCATACGCAGGCCTTCGCGGAACGAAGGTGCGCCGACAGGGCGTATCATGAATTCCTGGAAGGCTATAGGGGCGTCGCTGTGCGAACCGCCGTTGATGATGTTCATCATAGGCACAGGAAGCACATAGGTATTGACCCCGCCGATGTACCTGTAAAGAGGCATCCCGAGATATTCCGCAGCGGCTTTCGCCACGGCGAGGGACACTCCCAGTATCGCATTGGCTCCAAGGTGCGATTTGGTCTTGGTGCCGTCCATTTCGATCATCTTCATGTCGATGGCACGCTGCTCGAATGCCGAATATCCTATCAATGCAGGGGCGATTATGTTGTTGACATTTGAAACCGCATTCAGCACGCCCTTTCCGCCATAACGCTTCTTGTCCTTGGTATCCCTCAATTCGAGAGCTTCATGCTCGCCGGTAGATGCTCCGGAAGGAACGGCCGCACGGCCCATCACTCCCGACTCGAGGATTACATCGACTTCAACTGTAGGATTTCCGCGTGAATCGAGTATCTCACGCGCTACGATTCTTTCAATCTTCATAATAATACAATCAAAAATATAACTCTAAAAACCGCGCGCATATTAGCAAAAATCATGCCTGCGATGCGTCCTGACAGGCAGACAATGTTTAGAACGGATAGCCCACGCCGAAATGCAAGGCGAAAGTATCCGGCCCGAACCATTCGGAAGGGCTTACCCAGGCCGTCTTCGCAGGATCGTAAATCCGGATGCCCATATCGAGCCTGAGCAGCACGAAATCCAGGTCGAGCCTTATTCCGGCTCCCCAGTTCCACGCCAGGCTCTTAAAGAAATCCCGTCCCCTCAATACCCCTGTGTCGTCAGGTACCGACGAACGGAGATTCCAGACATTGCCTGCGTCCATGAACACCGCACCCGCTATCTTCCAGAAGATCCTGAAACGGTATTCGACATTGGCCTCAAGCCTGATGTCTCCCGTCTGGTTAGGAATCACGAAATTGTCGTTCATCGGCGACATTCCCGGCCCGACCGCCCTCGACTGCCATCCGCGAAGGCTGCTGGCGCCTCCGGCATAAAACTGTTTTTCAAAAGGCATCGCATCGGAATTACCGTATGAATAGCCAATGCCTCCCAAGGCCCTCATAGCCAACGAATGCGTTCCCTTCTTTCCGAACACCCATGTCTTGACGAACGAAAGCTCGGCCCGGAAAAACTGCGAATAAGGCGTATTCCATATCATGTGGCTCCCGTTTTCGTCGACAGGCATGAGAGGATTGAAGAGACTGAGCAGATTTCCGGCTATGTCGAACTGGAAACGCGAATAAAAATAGCTGTTTTTCGGATTCACCGAATTGTCCGTGGTATAGTATACGGTAGCGCCCAGTCCCAAATCGAAGTGGTTCTGATAAGCGCTTTGCAGATACGGATTGTTGCTCAGGTCGTCGTAAAACCCTTGGTCGATGTTGAAAAGGTTGATGATATTCAACTGTATCGGCGAGAGAGTATAGTAAAACCTGCCTCCGGTGTTCCAACTGTAGCCGAACGATGTCGAAATGATGTTCCTCGTATATTCCGGACGGCTCTGGTAGTTGTACGAGAGATTGAGGTCGGTCCTCGGAATAGCCCCATGGAATATCCTGTCGGGCAGGAACAGGAATTTCGGGAAACTGATCCCGGCCGAGATTCCCAGTTCGGTGGAACGCGTGGGGTCGTTGAATTTGAACTGGAAATTTCCCATGAAACTGAGGTTCAGCCATTCTCCGCCACTGAAGATGTTCTTGTGAAAATAGGAAATCTGCGGTGAGACGCCGAACAGTCCGGAAGAGTTGGTGGAGACTTCCGCATTCACCTTGAAGCCCTGCAGCCTTGATTTTGTGAGGTTGATGCTGCAGTCCACGACACTGGTGTCCGACTGGGTCATTTCCACATTGACGCTGCTGAACATGTTCAGGGCGGAAATCCTTGAATATGTGTTGTTCACTTCGCTTTCGCTGTAACGGTTCCCCGGCCTTATCGTATTGAGGCTTCTCAGCACATTTTCCCTGACTTTCATGTCAAGCGGATAGGTGATGGTCACTTCTCCTATGCTGAATTTCCTGAACGGCCTGGCATCCTGTTCCGTTTCATTTCTCGTGTATTCGCGGATATGCATCTCAAGGAAGGCCGAGTCCGGGCACGAGAGCGTGTCTGCCACATAAGAAATGTAATTTTTGGTGAATCCGTAGAACCCGTTGTCCCTGAAATACTTGCTGAGCATGTCAGTTTCCTTGTCAAGACTGTATTCCGACATGTAGTCCCCCGGGCGCACGGAGAGAGAAGATGTGTCCGCCCAAAAGTCCGCGGCCAGTTCCCCTTCCGGCACATGGTAGGTTATCCCTTTGATCGGGAACTGTTTTCCAAGGGTCACGTTGTATGTGACCTTCACCCGTTTTTTCCTGACGTCGATTCTGGCCCGGACGTCGGAATTGTAGTATCCGAGGAAAGTGAGGTGGTCCGTTATGTTGGAGACCGAGCTCTCCACCATATCCGGGTCATATACCACGGGAGGCTCCCCTATCTTCCTGACGAATCTGTCCCAGCCGTTTCCCTTTCCGTTTGACCAGTTGTATATGTTCAGGAAGGGATTCCAGCCGAAAATGAAATATGAGTTCGGCGACTGCTTGATGTACGGTTCCAGGTCATTGGCATTGAATTTCTTCTCATCCTGATTGGTGATGAGAATCTTGTTTTTCTGGAGCCTGTATTCCCCGTCCTGGAGCACACGGGTGGTGCTGCAGGAAAAAAAAGCCAGGCAGGCAGCCGGGACAATGGCAATTCTGAATATGGTGTTGAGAAACCGTTCCATCCGATACAAAAACATACAAATTTATTCCATAGGACAGGAATATCAAAATTTTATCCGAAATATTTAGCATTATACCTTTTATGTGATATCTTTGCAGTTTCAAAATCATGTCCGGACAGTCCGGACTGCCTGTATGTCACGACATAGAAACTATTGCATCACATCAGATAATGAAGAACAAATACATTGACCTCATTGAGCAGACATTTGAATTCCCTCAGGATGAATTCCGGGTTGAAGACGGGGAACTCCATTTCCATGACATCAACATGATGGACATCATCAACCAGTACGGGACACCGCTCAAGATCACATATCTCCCGAAGATTTCATCCCAGATACAGAGGGCGAAGAGAATGTTCAATGTAGCCATGGCAAAGGCTGACTACAACGGCAAGTACCATTACTGCTACTGTACGAAAAGCTCCCACTTCGAGTTCGTGATGCGCGAAGCCCTGAAAAACGACATCCACATAGAAACTTCTTCCGCATTTGACCTCAATCTGATAGAGGCCCTTGAATCGGAAGGTGTCGTCGACAAGAATCTTTATATAGTATGCAACGGCTTCAAGAAGCCGGCATATATCGAGAATATCGCCTCCTTTGCCAACGGAGGATGGCACAATATTATACCGGTACTTGACAATATGCATGAACTCCAGGAACTTGACGACCAGATCAAGGTGCCTGTCAACATCGGCATGAGAATAGCCTCCGAGGAAGAGCCGAACTTCGACTTCTATACTTCACGCCTCGGAATCCGCTACAGCGACATTCTCCCGTTCTACGAGAACATGATAAGCAAGAACAGCAAATTCCGTCTGAAGATGCTGCATTTCTTCATCAATACCGGAATAAGGGACACTGCCTATTATTGG
>DEPW01000082.1:18077-25343 GCA_002358965.1 Bacteroidales bacterium UBA3382 | reverse complement strand
TGCGTCCACACCCCGACTTAACTCACAACTTCACAATTTGTTGTAAATCAACAATTAACAACAGGTATGCCAAAATTTGGCCGTGGAGCAGAGGGGGTTCCGAACCCCTCGGAATCCACACCGATTAAAAAATATTACACTCATAAATTACTGTGTATCAGTGAATAGTGATGCGTTTACATTAAGTCGGGGCGTGCTCCCAAAGCAGGCATCTGCGATCGGCAGGCCACTGAAATGGGATACTTCACCGGTAGGCAGGCGGCTCACAAGGGACAATTTTGCGGATAACCGAAAAATCAATTAATAATTTTTTTATTTTTTAAAGCAGTGTTGTTCTGTTTTTATGGTATGTTAATATGTTGATAACTTTATTTTTCAATTGATTTTCAATTGATTGCGTATAATAGTTTTCAATATTCGGTGTTAGTGCGGATATTGAAAAATATTGAAAACTTACGGTTCCGCATAGCTATGGGATTTTGTTTTATTTTACCAACAAGTTATTTTTGCCGTTTCAACATGTTTTCAACATAATATTAACGAAATGTTTGTAAATAAAGACAAGTCGGGTGAGATACTCAGGTATATTGAGCAAGGCTGCGACGAAATATATGTGAACGGGCTTTACCAGTCATCCAAATGTTTTGTGACTGACGAGGTTGTAAAATCGGGCATGCATGCGGTACTGATGCCTGACAGAGAGAGTGCGGAGTCTTTCGCTTCCGACATATACAACATAAGGAAGTCCGATTCGATATATCTATTGCCTGCTTCGGGAGCCAGATTGGAAAAGAGTGCGCGAAAGGCGACATACGGAGTGCAGAGGACTGCGGCAATCAGCGCGATAGTGGATTATGGTAAAGGAGTTGTGCCAGAAGGCGGATTGATAGTCGTCACTTACCCTGAAGCGATAGAGGAGGAGTTCGTTGATAAGGGCGAAGTGGATTCGGCCATACTCGGTCTTAAAGTAGGGGACGAGATTGCTATGGATGTCTTGAAGGATAAGCTTGCCGGACACGGTTTTGTCAAGACGGATTTCGTATCTTCACCGGGAGAGTATGCTTTGAGGGGAGGAATAATCGATGTGTTTTCATATTCCAACAACCTTCCTTACCGCATCGGCATGTTCGGTGACGAAATCGAATCCATCCGAGTCTTCGATACCAACAGCCAGTTGTCGAAGGAAACAGTGGACAGGGTGGAGATATTTCCTGACATATCGGCCGGAAACGAAACTTATGTGAAAAGGTGCGGCTTCTTTTCATTCATACCAAAAGACACTGTATTGTGGATAGATACCGTCGAAATGTTCAGGGACAAGCCTTATTTTTCCCTGTTTAAAAATTTCAAGAGGATATTCGTAGGCGCTACCGCAGCGCTCCCTTCGGAAAATGTACCCAAAGTCCAGTTCAACATTTCGCCCCAGCCTTCGTTCAACAAGAATTTCGAATTGCTTACGGAGGACCTAAAAAACCGTATGGATCACGGGTACAAAGTCTTCATATTGAGCGACAAGCCCGGTCAGGTCGAAAGATTGAAGAGCATATTGTACACATTCAATGTGGCAAACATAGATTTCAGTGCCGGTTTTACGGTACAGAACGGTTTCATCGACCATGATTCCGAAGTATGCTGCTATACCGACCACGAAATATTCGACAGGTTCCACCGTATAGTAAGCAGAAGGACTGTGGAGATGAGCGAATCGCTGACGATAAACGATCTGACATCTTTCAAGATAGGGGATTATGTAGTACATATCGACCATGGCATAGGGATTTTCGGCGGGCTCGTGAAAGTCAATATGAACGGCAAGATGCAGGAAATGGTCAAACTGATATACAAAGACGACGATGTAGTCTTCGTTTCAGTCCATTCGTTGCACAAAATATCGAGGTACAAGTCTTCGGAGACGGAAGAGAAGCCCAGGATCAACAAGATAGGCAGCAAGACATGGCAGAACCTGAAAACATCGGCCAAAAGCAAGCTAAAAGACATAGCAAAAGATCTCATAAATCTGTATGCACGCAGAAGGCAGGCCAAGGGTTTCGCATTTTCGGCCGATACATATATGCAGCAGGAGCTTGAATCTTCATTCATATATGAAGACACTCCCGATCAGGAAAAGGCGACCAAAGCGGTCAAGGCGGATATGGAGGAGGATTATCCCATGGACAGGCTCGTATGCGGCGATGTGGGTTTCGGAAAGACCGAAGTTGCAATAAGGGCGGCTTTCAAGGCGGTTGCCGACAGCAAGCAGGTGGCGGTCCTGGTTCCTACAACCATTTTGGCTTTCCAGCACTACAACACTTTCCTTGCGCGGCTGAAGGATTTTCCTTGCAATGTGGACTATCTGAGCCGTATGAGGAGCGCAAAAGAAAGCAGGCAAGTGCTTGAAAACCTCGCAAACGGGAAGACCGACATCATCATCGGTACGCACAAACTGCTCGGGAAAGATGTGAAATTCAAGGATCTGGGATTACTGATAGTAGATGAAGAACAAAAATTCGGAGTATCTGCGAAGGAAAAGCTCAAGCAATTGAAAGTCAATGTAGATACTTTGACGCTTACTGCTACCCCGATTCCGAGGACTTTGCAGTTTTCCCTGCTCGGAGCCAGGGATCTGTCCATAATTAACACTCCTCCGCCTAACAGGATACCTGTCAGGACCGAAATAATGAACTTTGACAAGGATGCCATCAAGGATATCATCGAATACGAACTCGACAGAGGGGGGCAGATATTTTTCGTCCATAATAAGATTGAGGAACTTCCTGGAATAGCCGCAATCATCAAAGGTATAGTTCCAGATGCCGAAATATGTGTAGGGCATGGCCAAATGGAGCCGAAAACTCTTGAAGACAAAGTACTCGACTTCATGAAGGGAAGGTATGACATACTTCTTTGTACTACTATCATTTCCAACGGTATAGACATTCCTAACGCCAATACGATAATCATCAACCAGGCGCAAAATTACGGATTGAGCGATTTGCACCAGCTCAGGGGCAGGGTAGGGCGTTCCAACCGTCAAGCATACTGCTATCTGATAGTGCCGCCTTTGGTTTCGGTGTCGGACGAAGCCCGCAGGAGGCTCAAGGCCATAGAGGCTTTCTCTGAACTCGGAAGCGGTTTCAACATAGCCATGCAGGATCTGGATATCCGGGGGGCGGGAAATCTCCTGGGAGCGCAGCAAAGCGGTTTCATATCCGACATGGGTTTTGAAACATATCAGAAAATCCTGACCGAGGCAATGGAAGAACTCGGCTGCGAAACAGGCGGCAATGCGGCAAGGAAGAGGGATGACAATTATCTGTCGGATTGTACAATCGAAACCGATATGCAACTGTTCATTCCTGATACCTATATTAATATGCAGGCCGAAAAAATCCGATTGTACAAAGAATTGGATTCCATGACTTCGGAGAGGGAAGTGGAAAGATTCCGTAAAGAGATTTCAGACAGGTTCGGGCCTGTTCCTGAAGAATTGAGCCAACTGATGACAGTAGTGAAGATAAGGATAGTCGCCCTGTATCTCGGTTTTGAAAAACTGATAATAAAGAACGGAATAATGATAGCCCATTTCATTTCCAATCCGATATCCCCGTATTACAAATCCGACAGATTCGAAAAAGTCATAAGGCATATCCAGGACAATCCTTCCATGTTCAAACTCAAGGACAACAACGGGCGGCTGTATATTTCGATAAGGGGCGTGCAGAATATGGATAAGGCTTATGAAATATTGTGCGCTATGCGGAATCATTGAAAATTATTACTACCTTTGAGCCAAATTTCAATAAAATAACAAGATGGCCGAAAAACTCATATCTAAAATTCCTGAGGGACCTTTGTCAGAGAAGTGGACAAAGCATAAATCCCAGATCCGTGTCGTAAGCCCAGGCAACAAGAGAAAGTTGGAAATTATCGTTATCGGTACAGGTCTCGGCGGTGCTTCCGCAGCCGCAACCTTGGGAGAACTCGGGTATAATGTAAAGGTTTTCTGCATCAGCGACTCTCCGCGCAGGGCACATTCCATAGCGGCTCAGGGAGGTATCAATGCTGCAAAGAACTACCAGAATGACAATGACTCCGTTTACAGGCTGTTCTACGATACCATCAAAGGAGGTGACTATCGGAGCAGGGAAGCCAATGTCTACAGACTTGCGGAGGTAAGTAATCTTATCATCGACCAGTGCGTCGCGCAGGGCGTCCCGTTCGCAAGGGATTACGGCGGATTGCTCGACAACCGTTCTTTCGGAGGAGCGCAGGTAAGCCGTACTTTCTATGCAAGAGGCCAGACAGGACAGCAGTTGCTTTTGGGAGCTTATGCTTCTTTGAACCGAGCCATTTCCAAAGGCAATGTAAAATCATATCCGCGTCACGAGATGCTCGAGCTCGTGATGATCAACGGTGAAGCTCGCGGTATCATCGCAAGGAACCTTGTTACCGGCCAGCTGGAGCGTTTCGGTGCGCATGCGGTAGTCATTGCTTCCGGCGGTTACGGTAATACCTATTTCCTCTCGACCAACGCAATGAACAGTAACGGTTCCGCCGCGTGGAGATGCTATAAGAAAGGTGCGTTTTTCGCCAATCCTTGTTTTGCACAGATCCATCCTACATGTATTCCTGTACACGGAGACCAGCAGTCCAAGCTGACGCTTATGTCGGAGTCGTTGCGTAATGACGGACGCATATGGGTGCCTAAAAAGAAAGAGGATGTGATGAAACTCCGTAAGGGCGAGATCAAGGCTTCCCAGATTCCGGAAGAAGACAGGGACTATTACCTGGAGCGCAGGTATCCGGCATTCGGAAACCTTGTTCCCCGTGATGTCGCATCCCGTGCGGCCAAAGAGCGTTGCGATGCCGGCTTCGGCGTTAACGAGCATGGCCTGGCAGTATTCCTTGATTTCAAATCAGCTATCGAAAGACTTGGAAAAGATGTCATCGAAGCGCGTTACGGCAACCTCTTCCAGATGTATGAAAAGATTACCGATGTCAATCCATACGAAGAGCCGATGATGATCTATCCGGCTATCCACTATACGATGGGCGGACTTTGGGTGGATTACAATCTCCAGACTACCATTCCGGGACTCTACGCCATAGGCGAGGCCAATTTCAGCGACCACGGAGGAAACAGGCTCGGAGCATCTGCGCTCATGCAGGGTCTTGCGGACGGATACTTCATACTTCCTTACACCATTGGCGACTACCTTGCATCCAAGATCCAGGTTCCTAAGACCGATATCAACGATCCGGCATTCGATGAGGCTGAAAAATCCGTAAGGGCAAGGATCGACAGGCTCTTCTCGATCAAAGGAAAAGAGTCGGTAGATTCGATCCACAAGCGTCTCGGACACATCATGTGGGAATATGTCGGAATGGCGCGTAACGAAGAAGGTCTGAAGAAGGCCATTACCGAAATCAGGGCGCTCAGGGAAGAGTTTTGGAAAAATGTATATGTTCCCGGTGAGAACGGAGAGTTCAATCCTGAAATCGAAAAGGCTATGAGAGTGGCCGATTTCCTTGAGATAGGCGAGCTCATGGCATTGGACGCACTCGACAGAAGAGAGTCCTGCGGCGGACACTTCCGCGTGGAGATGCAGACCGAAGACGGTGAAACCAAACGTGATGACGAACATTACATGTATGTCAGCGCATGGGAATACAAAGGCGACGATGTGGAGCCTGAACTCCACAAAGAGCCTCTCGTATTTGAGAATATTAAAATTGCTACCAGAAATTATAAAGACTAACGCTAATGGATTTAACACTTAAAGTATGGCGTCAGAAGAACGCCAAGGCGAAAGGTCATTTCGAGACTTACAAAGTAAAGAACATATCCCCTGACAGTTCTTTCCTTGAGATGCTCGACATACTCAACGAGCAGCTGATAGAGGAGGGGATGGATCCCGTCGCAGTGGAAAAAGGCTGCAAGAGCAGCGGTCCGGTAGCTTTCGATCACGACTGCCGTGAAGGCATCTGCGGTATGTGCTCTCTTTATATCAACGGCCGTGCGCACGGACCTGACAATGAGATTACCACTTGCCAGCTTCATATGAGGAAGTTCCATGATGGCGATACTATCACGATAGAGCCATGGAGAAGCGCTGCCTTTCCTGTAATAAAGGACCTCGTAGTCAACAGGCAGGCATTCGACCAGATACTTCAGGCAGGAGGCTTCATTTCGGTGAATACCGGAGGCGCTCCGGATGCGAACGCTATTCCTATTCCTAAGAAGAACGCCGACGAGAGCATGGATGCTGCCGCTTGCATCGGTTGCGGAGCCTGTGTTGCCACTTGCAAGAACGGTTCGGCGATGCTCTTCGTTGCGGCGAGGGTAAGCTCTCTGGCACTGCTTCCGCAAGGTAAGCCTGAAGCTGCGCGTCGTGCAAAAGCGATGGTTGCGAAGATGGACGAACTCGGTTTCGGAGCTTGTACCAATACCCAGGCATGTGAAATGGAATGCCCTAAGCATATCACGGTTTCACATATCGCACGTCTCAACAGGGAATATCTTAAAGCTAAATTCAAGGATTAAGTTCCTGATACGCTATTCAAACTTGGGACGGTCTTCGGGCCGTCCTTTTGTTTTTCCGGACTGTTGTAATCGGGAGCGCGACTCTATAAGTGTTTTTTGCTTCCGAAGAGGCAATATGAAACGGATTGTTGATGTTGCCAGACCCCTTTCTTTTGATTATCCGCAAGATTACCCCCGAGACCTGCCGGCGTACTCGCTTCAAGGCCTGGCGGCGTACTCTCTTCCCCCGCGAAAGCATGCTTATCCGTTCGGACCGAATCAAAACTGAACCCTCTGCCATCTGCTCGCATAACTAACTAATTAACTATCAGTATTTTACCGGAATGCCAACATGGACAAGGGTGGGAAAAAAGGCACCCTGAGCCATCCTGATATTTCAGTAATCAACTGATTATCAACCTCTTCACAAAAGCGCCGCATGGCAGAGGGTTCAGTTTCTGACGGAATCCGCCTGCAGGATGTTTCAGGAAGCCGGGGCGCAAGGAAGCCGGGGCGCAAGGTGGCATAAGCGGGACTGCAAGGCACAACTCCACACCCCGACTTAATTTCCATTACCACAATTTATTGTAAATCAACAACTAACGATAGGTATGCCAAAATTTGGCTGTGGCGCAGAGGGGGTTCCGACCCCCTCGGAATCCACATCCATAAAAAATCACTACAATCATAAACTATTGTGTATCAGTAAATAGTAATGCTTTTACATTAAGTCGGGGCGTGCC
>DEPW01000082.1:0-17981 GCA_002358965.1 Bacteroidales bacterium UBA3382 | reverse complement strand
AGGGGTAATTTTGCGGATAACCGGATGTTCGTCTACTATTCCCTGTGAATATAACCTGTTTTCATATTGTGCAAATTTGAAGTGGGACTGCGCAAATACACAGATAGTTTATTTACACAAAGAAGTATCCCCCCCTTACTTTGTCCAGACTATAAGTTTGTGAGGTTTGTCGTCAACATAGTATCCGTGCGGAGTTCCGGTGCTGTCGCGGTAGAAGAGTTCCGGCTGTGCGCCTCCTGTGACATAGACGGCATCGATGAACCCGTATTCGATTAGTGCGTCTGCGAAGCCGTACAGTGTTTCCGGATATGCTGTTTCTACGAAATAGAGTTTGCCTGCTTCGTCGCGTGCGTATGCGCAACGGGTCACTTTTCCTTTAAGGATGTATTGTCTGTCGCATCTTGTTCCAGCGGCTACTATGGCCATCTGGCGGAAAAACGAACCGTCTTCTTTCAGGATGTGGCGGCGTATCCTGTCGCTGCGGCTGATGCCTATCTGTGCGTTCCCGTCCCGTGAAACGGCCATGAATCCGGCTCTCCATCTGCTTTTTGAGAGTATTTCTCCCTTCTGTACGAAATCCCCTATCATTACTCTTTCATCGTTTTCTATCTTGTAATCCGCGCTGCGTGTGATGAAATATACCGAAGGGTCTTTGTAATCGGGGACGGTGTCGGCAAACGAGGCTTTGAGTCCTGAGAGGGCGTAGATTTTCAATTGTACTCCCATGGTTTCGGCAGTCGAAAACCCTATCCCCGGAGTTCCTTGTGCGGCACTGTCCAAAAGCCGTATTATTTCGCCGTCCGGCCGGGATTTAGGGAATTGCGAGCTGTAATAGATGTGTTTACCTATGAAGAAGCCTGCTCCGATAATGAGGATTGTCGCCAAGATGATGGAAATGGTTTTCCATTTTCTGTCCTTTATATTGTCCTGCGAATCGTTGTCCGACTCGTCTGGTTTCCATTCTGAACCGCCGATTACCAGTATCTCGTCGTCATTGTCTATGTTGTGCATTTTCATCGTCCTATCGTTGTAAGTTCGTCTTTAAGTCTGCCGAGAGCCACTTGTGAGGCGTGCAATACTATTTGGTCTGGATTGTTGTTGTCAAAAAGTGTGAGTTCGCCCTGTACGGGATTGATTCGGTATATGTAGGCGCTGTTAATGATGAAGCTCCTTCCGACGATTACGAAGGTGGGCCGTTCGGATTTCAGCTGTTCTTCGACCAAAGCGATGAATCTTTGTCTGTTGAACCACAGTTGCTGTTTGAACCCTCCGGTAAGGTACATGGTGCAATAATTCCCGTCGGCCTCTATATATATGATGTCTGTCGGGCGAACTTTGAGGACTTCCGTCCCGCTGTTGGGTAAAATGAGTTCTTTCATGACCGCAAAGTTAGGAGTTATTTTCATATGAGCGATGAAATTTCGTCAGCCCTAAAGGGCATTTCGTAAATCCCTGCAGGGCCTTCGTAAAACGCGGCTGTAAATGCTTTGCGATTAATAAGGTAACATCCATATTTGCATCCGTAAAGCAACACAAAGATATTGTTATGGAAAAGAAAAGTTCAAAAAAATTAGTGGTAAAAGGAGTGGTTGTCGCACTCACCGCCATTCTCATGTTCATACCGGTGCTGCTTGTCTGGAGTAAGATAGACGAGCGTGAAAGTCTTTCGTTAAAAGTATCCCGCGAGATAGGCAATTCGTGGGGCGGACACCAGTTGATATCTACCCCGTATATCAAGATACCGGACGATGAGCCGAAAGAATACTATGAGCCTGATGAAAGTGTAAAACATGTATCGGACGAAGTAGACATCAAAGGAGATGTTTCGGTAGAAGTCCTGCACCGTTCGATATACGATGTGCCTGTATATAGGGCGGGCCTTGATATGACCGGTACTATCCTCCTCGATAAAGCCACCGTTTCATTGGCGCGTGAGCGGGGAGAATGCGAGATATTTTTCGGGATAACGGATATCAAGGGCATCGAGGAAAATGCGGTTTTCGTTCTTGACGGAAAGGAGTATGAAATGCAGCCTGAAGATGGCGGGCTGGCAGTCGCTCTGAACCCTTATGAACTTAAGACCGGAGCTTCGATGGAATATTCGCTCGATGTGAAGTTCAAGGGGTACGGGTCTTTGGATTTTGTGAATAATGCCGAGACTTTCAATCTGTCGCTCAGTTCGGACTATCCGAATCCCGGTTTCACCGGGAGCTATCTTCCGTCGGAGAGGACTGTTACGGACAGCGGTTTCACCGCCAATTGGAGCTTATACTCGCAAAGCGGGTACGGCAGTTACAGATTCGGGGTGGATTTCGTAGTTCCCGTGTCGCAGTACAGCCAATCGATGAGAGCCTTGAAATATTCGTTCCTGATCATCCTGCTGATATTTTCAAGTATATTCTTCGTCGAAGCCGTTTCGGGAAGGCCGGTCAATATCGTGCAATATATCGTGACGGGCTTTTCGTTGTGCCTGTTCTATCTGCTCCTGCTGGCATTTACGGAGTACATGGCCTTCTGGATTGCATATCTGATAGCCTCCGTTCTTACCGTGGGTTCTTTGGGAGCGTATTTCGTCTCCGTTCTCAAATCCCGTATAGGATATTGGTTTGCAGCCGCCGTCGCAGTCTTCTACACCTTCATATATGTCCTCTTGCAGCTTGAGACGAGCGCGCTTATTATCGGAACCCTCGTGCTCTTCTTAATACTTCTGATGATAATGTATTTCACAAAGAATCTTAACAATAAGTTTAATTTTTAAATCTTGCAATCATGAAAAAATTTTTTATCGTTTCAATCATTACAGCAGCCGTTTTGGCAGGTGCCTTGACAATCAATGCATTCGCGCAGACCAACCGTGAAATAAAGGAAAGCGGCATAGTCCCGGAGCAGTTTGAAAATGTGATGTTCACCATCAGCAAAGGCGATTCGCGCATCTGCGTTCTCAATGGAAAAGAGATGATTATGCTTTACTCGTTAGTGCCTGAATCCCTTGCCTCCCAGATTTCCGAAGAGTGGGACATATTCAACGATTATCTCTCGGGAAAATCGCTTTCGGGTACTTATGGGGGCGTCAAGTACGACCTTACCGACGAAGGGACGATGGTCTTTACCTGTTACGATTATAAAGTGACGGTTGAAAACGCTTCATTGTCCGGGATAGGGGAGATGCTGTACAGATATTAGAGTCCGTGCCACACCCCGACTTAACCATTTTTATCATAGGGCTAATTTGTCGTTTGTCAATATGTAACGATGTGTTTAAGTTAAGTCGGGGCGTGGCTTTGGGTACACGACATCGCATTGCTCGGCGGATAAGAGTTCCGGGAAGTGCCCGTGATTTGCCAACATCGTCGAAAGTCTATGAGTGACAACAACAGGTGTGTATCCTACATTTCGTCTAATGTATAACAGACCGATTCAATTTCGTAGCCGGAGAGAATTTTAGACTTGAGGATTTCGATTTTGCGGCTGAAGTCTTCGGGTTTGAAATTCTTCCTTTGCCTTTTCACTTCGGCTACCAATGCTTTCGGTGAGCCGGCATAAACGGCGACGATATCCACTTCGCATGGATCGCTTTGCTTTGTCTGCCACCATGAGCCTATTTGTGCGAATTTCTTGCTTTCAATCAGTTTCCTGATGAAATATTTTTCGAGAGTAAGCCCGGAATAGGTCGGATAGTCGTCCTTGATGATTTCTCCTAACCGCTCGAAATTTTCAACTTCGATAAGATAATGATATTTTATGAAATAACGGAACCAGAAGCGCAGGAACAGATCCGATATTTCAAAACGGACTGTCTGTGTCCCGGCCTTGGCAAATATAGGACGTTTGCGGCTGACCAGTTCATAATCCTCTTCCAGTCTTTTCAGATGACCATTTATGGAGGTGTCTCCCATAAGTCTGGAAAGTTTTTGCAAAGTATTGTCGCCGCCGGCAATGGCTGACAGAATGGCGAAATAGTTGCCGTATTTTCTGCCGAATTCTTGAATCAGCAGGGCATGACCTTCGTTTTGGAACATCGAGTTTTGTCTCATCATCCAGTCTACCATGGACTTCATGTCCGTGCACCCATTGTCCATAAATGATTCGATGTATTTGGGAATACCTCCGGTAAAGGTAAAGAGGGCAAGCAGGTCGTCATTCGTGTAGTCCGGCTTGTAATCAAGGAGAATTCGTTTCAGCACATCGGTATCGAACGGTCTCAATTTGATGGTGCTGTCGCATCTGCCATACAGAGGCTCTTTATAATCCATGAAAACGCGGTGCATAAGGCTGTAGACGGAACCGCTTGCGATTAAATTCACATGCGTGGAATCTTTGTATCTGTCCCAAATGTCCTGTATTTGGCTATAAACAGCAGGATTTATGTAGAAAAATTCCTGAAATTCATCTATTACAAGATTGTAGGCTAAATTGCGTCCTATCTCCATAAGGGTCTCGAAAAGCCCGGCAAAAGATGTGATTTCCGGAGAAATATATACCCCAAGCGCCGTAGAGGCGTTGCGGGCACATTCACCGCACAGCAGGGCTTCGTTGCTACGGTCGATAAACAGATATACAGTAGGCGTACCCTCGCAGCTTTTCAATATCAGTTTTGTTTTCCCTATCCGTCTGCGTCCGGTTATGACTGTCATTTGGGAATGATTTTCAAAAGCGACTTTCCTGGTTTGCCCGAGCCACTTCAATTCTTTTTCGCGGTCATAAAATTTCATCTTGCCTCTGATTTTACACCACCGTAAATTCTACGGCTATAACTTTTCGATGCAAATATAATCTTTATTGACAATTTCTCAAAAGTTACAGCGGTAATTTCTACGGACATGACTTTATTGATGCAAAAATGATTATTTTCGCACCATGAAACATATCATCTTCACATTTGCCGCGACTGCCTTGACGATTGTTTCGGCCGTCAGCGCGTGGGCCCAGAGCCCCGATTACGATACATGGTTCACTTCCGAGCGTCTGAGGGTCGATTTCATCCTTGCAGGCGATGCCGACAGCCAGCAGGCATATCTTTCCGGACTAAAGAAGGAATGCGCATGGGCGGGTTCGCATGCTTCGCTGATAGATCCGTTCCGTTACGGCGAGTATATGTTCGAAGTCCGTTCCGCCAATGGCGACACGCTGATATATTCGAAAGGTTTTTCCACCCTTTTCCAGGAATGGCGTACTACTCCCGAAGCCCGGGAGGTTTCAATGGCCTACAATCAGAGCGTGTGGATGCCTTTCCCGAAAAACAAGGTGAATATCGCACTGTCCGAAAGGGTAAAGGCTACCGGAGAGTTCCGTGAGATATTTTCCTGCATCGTAAATCCAGAAGACGCCCTTATCAGCCGTGAGACGGCATCGGACTATGCCGTCACTCCTCTGCTGGTTTCGGGCGGGATGGAACATAAGGTGGATCTGCTTTTCGTGGCGGAAGGCTATACGGCAGGGCAGATGGACAAGTTTCACAAGGATTGCCGGAAATTCATGGAATACCTCTTCTCGATGGAGCCGTACAAGTCCCGCAAGGACGATTTCAATGTCACGGCCGTGGATGTCGTATCTTCTGAATCCGGGACTGATATTCCGGACCGGGGAGTCTGGAAACATACGGCCCTCAACTCGCACTTCTATACCTTCTATATAGACCGCTATCTTACAGTGACGGACTACAAGGCGATAGCCGAAAATGTGGCCGGGGTGCCGTTCGATGCGCTTTTCATTGTCGTCAATGAGGAAAAATACGGCGGAGGGGGGATTTACAATTCGTATGCCCTCGGGACGGCCGGCAACGATCAGTCGTATCAGGTGTTTGTCCACGAGTTCGGTCACAGTTTCGCAGGCCTGGGCGACGAATATTTTACTTCCGAAGTGGCATACGAAGGCTTTTACGATACCGGCGTCGAGCCGTGGGAGCCGAATATCACCACGATGGTGGATTTCGCAGGCAAATGGAAGGATATGATCGACTCGGGAAAATGGGACGAGGAGCAGGTAGGCGTCCATGAAGGCGGTGGATATATGGCCAAAGGCGTATATCGTTCCCGTGAGGACTGCCGCATGCGGACCAATTCCGCTCCGGATTTCTGCCCGGTGTGCCAGCGGGCCGTCAATCGCATGATAGATTACTATTGCAGGTAGGAAAAAAGGCCGTACCGAATGTCCGGCACGGCCTTTTTCCACATTAAACCTTTATGAAATCTTAAATATTTGTGTCGTTATTCAAGAACTACTATTACAGGATACTGCATTGCACTTCCGAAAGCACTGTAAGTGTATGAGCCTCCGAGAACTTTCCCGTCATTGGATGCAGAATAAACTGTTTCCAGCATTCCGTCTGTTCCGATGGATGGATCCACTGTAGTCGCGAAAGTACCTTCAAGGCCGTCCCACAGATTGAAAATATCGTAGGTCTGACCGTTTTCATAATATACTCCGCCCATGCCCATCAGACCTGTGAAATAGGCTCTTCCGTTGTTGTCGAATGCAACTCCTCCATACCCGGGAACTTCTGTTTTATCTCCGGTGGCTATATCATAAATGAAACCAGTGAGATTCATACCGTCAGGCATGAAGTAGCCTGTAACTTTTGTTCCGTCAGGAGTTGTTCCCCAGGTGATACCGTCATATATGTATCCTTCATCTCCGATTGTTTCAGTTTCACCATAGATTCGGGTCAGTTTGCCGTCAACCCAGATTGCAGGAGAACGGGAACCTGTCCCCCAGTCCTGCCATCCGGAAAGTACACGGCAGTCATCGGACATTGAATAAACGTAACTTCCGTACATTACAACATCACCGTTTTCAGGCATGTCAAAACCTGACTGGTCCAGCTGGTAGTCTTTCCAGAGGCAAGGCACGCATCTTTTTGTGCCGTCGGAGAGTTCGGTCACTACTTGTCCTCCGATGACACCGTCATTGGTGATGGCTACCGCAAACGAAGGGTACGCCGCATTTTCAAAGCCGTGTGTAGGAAGAGTAGTCCATGAGCCTCCGTTTTTGAAATCCATATAGGCTGGAGTGTGTGTATAACTTCCGGTTACTACGGAACCTACGATGATACCGTTGTCGTTCACATCATATGCGATACAACCGTTCCATTCTCCCGGGTCGAGTACCGTGTATTCGCCTGTCGAGCGATCCCAGATGAAAGAAGTAGGGTCGCCTAACTGGTCATCGTATCCGACAGCGTAATTTCCCGAAGGAGATATGTTCCTGATGAAGGATGTCCCTATGTTGGCATATTCCATCACTACCATAGGGTCCATAGGGTAAACCGTATAGCCGGTTGGCTCGAATGCCGGTTCGGTCGTCGTGAAGGTCACTTCAGCCCATTCGGAATCGATATACAGTTCGCTGTCGCCGGCATCGGCCTTTAATTTCAAAGTATATTCGGTCTTTGCTTCGAGGTCTCCGAGCGACAACTCGGTTTCGGTCACGGTCGTTTCTTCGCCATCGTTAAGGGTGTAAGTGTAGGAAACGGCGTTCTCGACAGCCTCCCAGGAAATTGTTGCAGCGTCGGCGCTTACTTCTGTCGCTTGCGGAGCAGGCGTGGCGAGTGCTGTCTTGGACTGTCCCTCAGCAGCGGTGGTAACCTTTACTGAAGCCCAGTCCGAATCGGTGTAGAGGCCGGTGTCACCGGAAACAGCCTTTACCTTTACTGTGTATTCGGTCTCTGCTTCAAGGCCTTCGATAAGCACCTTGGTTTCAGTGACACTCTGTTCGTCTCCGTCATTGACGGTATATGTGTAGGAAGCAGCGTTTTCAACCGCGTCCCAGACAATGGTCGCAGTGCTTTCGGTCACTTCGTCTACTTTAGGTGCCGGTGTCGAAAGTTTGGCGATTTCATCTTTTTTGCAGCCGGAAACAAGCGCGATAAGCAGCATGGTCCCGATGATGTAAAAATTCTTCATATTGTCCTTGGCGTTTAAATTATGTTTCAGTAAAAATTATTTTCCCCAAAATTATTACAAAAGGTTTTTCGGGACTGAAAATGCGCAGGCAAAAAAATCACATTACATATATTTTACATTTTGTAACTGCAATTTGAAATTTTTAGTTACTTTTGAGCCATGAACAGGATGTTGAGAATCATTGCAATGGCATTGTATCTTGCGGTAATGTCATCTCTGGCGGGTGCGTGCGGCCGGCAGCAGGAACAGGCGGCCGCAGGCGTGGCATACGATACGGATGACTGTGTCGACCTGTTCAATTCATATTGCAGGAAAGGCCTTTTCGACAGTCTGTCAGTCGAGGCTGGGAACATATTCGGAGCCCGTAAGGAAGGCATGGACGAAAGGCTCGTGCTCATTTCCGGCCTGTATTCGGCGCAGGCGGCCATTTTCACAGACGACTATCCGCAAGCCCGGAGATATATCGATACTCTGGAGGGACTGGCAGGCTGGGAAGCCTATCCCGACTTGCAGGCGATGCTGGACGGCATACAGGCATCCTATGATATTAAAGTAGGGTTCGACTATCCGTCCGCCCTCATCCACCTTACGGAAGCATTGAACCATTATCGTCAAAGCAGGGATGCCGTAAATACCTGCACGGCCTTGTTCAACATAAGCATGATATATTTTTTCCGCAGAGATACCACAGGGCTTAAATATGCGCGGGAAGCCATCGGCATAAGCGAAAGGAATCCCGAGGATACCTATATGATGTGTACGGCGGATGTGGTCATGTCCATGATGCTTTTGCTGAAAGGCGATTATGACAATGCGGAAAAGTATGCCCTGGAGGCGAAAAAGATAGCGGACGCAGACGGTTATTCGTTGGTGTATTCGCGCATATTCATGGTACTCGGCAGGGTCGGGATGCATGAGGGGAATCTTGCCAAGGCGGAGAGCCTGTTGGATTCAGGATTCAAGTATGCCGAACACTCGGATCCGGATTTTTATTTCGAACTTTCCCTTGCATGGGGGGAATTGCTTATCGCCAGGAAAGATTACATGCAGGCCAAGGATTTCATTACCAATACGCTGGCCATGGTAGACAAGCATGACAACATCCGTTACAGGTATCAGGTGCTGGACCTTCTTTCCAGGCTGTACGAAGCCCAGGGAAACATTTCGGCCGCTTTCACCTATTATAAGATGGCCGCCGCTTCGCGCGACAGCATCCTGAATGCCAACAAAGACGCTTCATTCAACGGCTTGCTGGACCTTTACGAGCAGGCATCATTGCAGAACATCATACGCAAGCGCAAATCCGACATGCATGTGACGCTCCTGATATGTCTGATAAGCCTTCTTGCCGGGGCGGCTTTCTTCTATCTGTACAGGAAGCAGAGCAAACTCAACAAAGAACTCGTGCAGCGCTACCAGGATTATCAGAAGAGAGGGGAGATGTTGAGGAAGTATCTCGAACCCGAAAAGCAGAAGGTCGGGGAGTCTGCCGACGAAGAGCTTTTCGGAAAACTCGAAAGGCTCATGAGGGAAGAGAAGATCTACCTTTCGAACGAAATCTCCCTGGACAAACTCGCCTCGATGCTCGGGACGAACAGGACTTATATATCGCGTGTCATAAACAGGTATGCCGACAAGACATTCTGGGGCTATGTCAATATGTACAGGATAGCCGACGCCACCAGGATGCTCTCCGATGTGGACAATGAAATCCAGATTAAAAACCTTTATGAACTGCTCGGCTACAATTCGGCAGCATCGTTCTTCCGTGTCTTCAGGGACGAGGTCGGACTTTCCCCTTCCAAATATCGCGAAGAGGTACGCAGGCTCAGGCACAAACACCAGCCTTTGTAATAATTATTTAATTTTCTTGTAAATCAGGTGTAATATTAGTGCCATACTTTTGCCGTCGCAATTAATTGGAAAAAATGCGACGGATCATTCTTATTTTTGTGTTGATGCAGTTTGCGGCGTGTCTGACGGCATTCGCCGATACAGTGAAAGGAATCGTGGTGGACAAGAGCGGAGGGGTTCCGATGGTTGGCGCTTCTGTCATGGTCAAAGGCACTACCATAGGTACGATGGCCGGTACGGACGGGCGGTTCGAGCTGGAAATAGGCGATTCCGCTTCGGTAGATCTCGAGATTTCCTTCATGTTTTATAAGACAGTGATTCTGGAAGNNGAGCTGCGCATCGAAATGGAAGCCGATGGCCAGACTCTCGAGCAGAGCGTGGTAATCGGGACCAAGACCCTCGACAACGAGAGGGCGCTTCTGATGGAAAGGCACAATTCCTCCATATCGATAGAGAACATAGGTGCAAAGGAAATGGGCGTAAAAGGCATTTCAAATGTACAGGAAGGTGTGAAGAAACTTTCCGGCATTTCGGTAGCCTCGTCGGGACAATTGATAGTCAGGGGTCTCGGAGACCGTTACAGCATAACCACCCTCAACGGCATGCCGATCGCCTCGCCGAATCCCGACAACAAACTGATACCTTTGGATATTTTCCCTGCCTCCACTATCCAGAACATTACAGTGAGCAAGGTCTTCAGGGCCGATACTTATGCGGATTATTCCGGAGCTCATGTGGACATATCCACCAAGGAAGGCGGAGACAAACGGCTCCTGCAACTTTCGATAGGATACGGCGGCAATACGATGACGGTAGGCCGGGGATTCTACATGATGGAGCGTTCGTCATTGTTCTGCAGTCCTCGCCTGTCGGGTGACATATACTCGATGAGCCGTCTGGATTTCGACGACTACATCAAATCTAACAATCCTTTCAGGAACGGGTTCGATGTATCGCGCAGTCCGATGCCCGGCGACATGAAAGGCAGTTTCATCTGGACGGACGGCTGGAATCTGAAGAGGGGCCGCATATACCTGATGGCGGCCGCCAATATTTCGAACGAATACCAAAACATGTACGACAATCTCAACCGTACGCTCGAGGCCTCAGGTACGACAGTGAACGAATTCTACGACAACAGTTACGAACAGATGCTCAAGATGGCAGGACTGTTTTCGATAGGGTATCGTTTCGACAATTTCGACAAGATCGAATACACATTATTCTATGCGAGGAACGCCGGAATCACATTCATGGACAGACATGGCTTCGACAGGGAGGACAATGACCTTCTCGGTCTGAACGCCACCCAGCACATATACCAGATGCAAAACCACCAGTTGAGCGGCATACACACCCTTGCCGACGAATGGACTCTGGAATGGAAAGGCTCGGCAAGCCTTACCGGAAGCGACGAGCCGGACCGCAGGCAGCTTATGTATGTAAGGGGAAATGACGGACAGATCCGCTATTTCAAGAACAACAGTCAGGAAACCATGAGGTACTGGGGCACTCTCGACGAGTCGGAGTACAACGGCGAAGTGGCGGCAAAATATACCCTGGGGCAGACGCTCAGACTTAAGGCGGGTTTTGCCGGAAAGTATAAGACAAGGGATTATTCGGCGGTAAGGTTCTATTATGATGTCGACGCACTCAATTCGGTAGTGGACGATATCTATACTCCGTCAGTGTTCATAAATCAGCAAAATATCTCTTCCGGACTTGTCGGAATAGACCGCAGCATGCCTCCGACGGATGTATATGACGCATCCAGTACGATTCTGGCAGGATATATCGATGCGGACTACAACATCACCGACGACATACTCCTCAATGTAGGTCTGAGATACGAATACAGTTCGCAGGTCGTGGATTATCACAACGACCAGGGCAATCCCGAGCGTTCGACCCTCATCGGCAACGATCTGTTCCCTGCAATCAATTTCAGGTACAATCTCGGCAGGAAACACAATCTGCGTCTTTCCGCTTCCAGGACAGTGACCCGTCCGTCTTTCATAGAGATGTCTCCGTTCCTCTATCAGGAAGCCTATGGGAGCGCCCAGATAAGGGGTAATGCCGATATCCGCAACGGATACAACTACAATCTCGACCTGCGTTACGAATGGATTTCGGGAGCCGATCTGATATCGATGACACTCTACTACAAATATCTCGATTCTCCTATCGAGCGCATACAGATGCTTTCGGGAGGTACATCGGTCCAGCACTCTTTCCAGAATGCCGACAACGGAATGGCGGCAGGTGTCGAGTTCGAGATACGCAAGAAGATAGTGGAAGACCTTTCGGTCACAGGCAATATAGCATATATGTACACTGATGTGATACTTCCTCAAGGAGGTTCATACACCGATACGAGGCGTGCGCTCCAGGGAGCTTCCCCGTGGCTTGCGAATGCGGATATTTCCTATGCTCCGACATTCGGGAACGGTGACGCTCTGTCGCTCGTGCTTTCCTACAACTATCAGGGCGAAAGGATTCATGCTGTCGGCGTATCGGGGCTGGGAAATGTGATACAGGACGGTCTTCATACCATGGATTTCGTAGCCACTTACAATATAGGCGAACACTGTTCGCTGAGCATCGAATTGGACAATATCCTCAATAGCACGGTTTCGTTCCGCCAGGAAGTGATATCCAGGAATACTTGGATTTATGTAGAAAAATACAGACCCGGCATAGGGGCGCAGATAGGTTTTGCATACAAATTTTAAATAATCAATAACCACATTAATTTTTGACACATGAAAAAGTTTATTTTGTTGGCAGTCGTTCCTTTCCTGTTCGCTGCTTGTGAGAAAGACAACGGTAATGACAATGGCGGTTCGCAGACCGATGTACTGACAGGTACCATTACGGAAGACCTTACCCTCGAAGAAGGTAAGGAGTACAAACTTTCCGGAGGCCTCCATGTACAGGCTCCGGCTACCCTTACAATCGAGCCCGGCGTTACGATCACAGCTGTTTATGATGATGTAACCGACTATATCCTGATCGAACAGGGTGCGAAAATCGATGCAGAAGGTACTGCAAGCAATCCTATCGTAATGACGGCCGAAGTCAAGGAAGACGGAGCTTGGGGCGGTCTTCACATTTGCGGTCGCGCAACTTCCAATGTAGAGGGCGGTACGGGCCTTTCCGAAATAGGTAACGCTCCTTACGGCGGAAACGATGACAACGACAATTCGGGTGTGCTCAAATATGTCAGGTTGGAATACACCGGTTGGGCTCTCGATGAGGAACACGAGTCTAACGGAGTATCTTTCTACGGTGTGGGCCGCGGAACAGAAGTAAGCTATTGCCAGGCATATATGGGAGCCGATGACGGTTTCGAGTTCTTCGGAGGTACGGTAAATGTAAGCCACCTCGTAGTTACCGACTGCAGCGACGACTCATACGACTGGACTGAAGGCTGGTCCGGCAAAGGCCAGTTCCTCGTGGCCATTCAGCACTCTGCAAGCGAACTCGGTTACGAGTGCGACTGCCTCATCGAGGCCGACAACAACGGCAACGATTTCGAGGCTACTCCGGTGGCTCATCCTATCCTTGCAAATGTGACCCTCATAGGTAACGGCAGCGCAGAGAGCACTCACGGCGCACGCTTCCGCGCAGGTACTCAGATCGAGCTTTACAATGCCCTCATTTGCGGTAAAGAACACGATATCACCATCGAGACTGTACAGACTGCAAACTCTCTGGTAAACAGTACTTCCAAACTGAACTACATATCTATCGCGGCTGAAGAAATCAACGCAGTGGACCAGGAAGTATACTTTACGGAAAACTTCCTCGGGTCGGAAGGTAACGAAACAGGTGCTGAATTCAGCTTCTCTAACGAATATGTCGGTACTCTCGAAGGCGGCAACGGTCCGAGCGATTCGTTCTTCGTAAGCGCTCCATACAAAGGAGCCGTTCCGGCTGACGACGACTGGACTGCCGGCTGGACTAAATGACATTAATGCGACAGAGTTAATTTTCATACGGTTTTAGTTAATAATAAGTGGGGGGGGCCGGCATATTCGTGTGCCGGCCCTCCCCATTTATTCTGAATGATTATCAGCAAGATTACCCCCAAGAATCGGCGGCACTTTCCCGAAACCAAGACATCTGCGACCGGCAAATCCAGGATGGGCGAAGGCCTGATCGAGGCGATGGGCGGCGATATCCATGCGCTTGTGCTCTCCCCGATGAATTCCGGAGACGACGGTTGGTTCAGGCGCTGGTATTTCGACTATGACAATCAGACCTGCGAAAGGGACGAAACAGAGATAGGTCTTCCTGAGGTACAGGTAGGAGACGATGAAATGGCATCGTTCCTGGTGGCCGATGCGGCCAGACTTTCGACAACGATTCCGAGTATTTTACAAGTTGGGGCAACGAATGGTATTGGTCGATACCTGGTGCCGGGGATTTCTCGGTGATGGCTTTTTAGTCAAAAACGGTTTTCAGACATACCCGTCCGGTTTCGGGCAATCCCCGATTCCGGACGGATTTTTTCATCCTACGAGCTTGAGCCCTATCACCGAAGCGATCAAGGTGCAGATGAAAAATATCCTGCCGAACGAGGCGGGCTCGTGGAATACGAGTATTCCGAGAATCACGGTCAGGACCGCCCCGATGCCGGTCCATACGGGATAGGCAGTGCTTATGGGAAGCACATGTGTGGCTTTTGCGAGCAGGACCATGCTTGCGACGAGGCAGATGATGAATCCGGCCCCCCAAAGCCACCAGGCCGTCGTTCCGACGGTTTCTTTCATCTTGCCGAGGCAGAAAGCGAAACCGGCCTCGAAACAGCCGGCGACAATCAGTATCGCCCAACTCCAGTTGACTTGCATGGCCGTGCCGCTATCTTATACATTGAAGAGGAAGTGCATCACATCGCCGTCTTCCACCACATAGTCCTTTCCTTCGACATACAGTTTTCCGGCCGCGCGGCAGGCCGCTTCCGAACCGTATCTTACATAGTCGTCGTATTTGATGACTTCAGCGCGGATGAAGCCTTTCTCGAAATCCGAATGGATCACTCCTGCGGCAGCCGGTGCCTTGTCGCCCTTGTTGATCGTCCATGCCTTCACTTCCTGAGGGCCGGCGGTAAAGTATGTCCGGAGGTTCAGGAGCGAATAAGCGCTCTGTATGAGCCGTACCATTCCTGACTCCTCGAGGCCTATTTCCTGGAGGAACATCTGCCTTTCGCCGTAGTCTTCGAGTTCGGCTATCTCGGATTCGATTTTCGCGGATATTACCAGGATTTCGGCATCTTCGTCTTTGACTGCTTCACGGACGGCATCGACATATTCGTTCCCTTTTGCTGCCGAGGCTTCGTCGACATTGCACACATACATCACAGGCTTGTCGGTAAGCAGGAAGAGCTCTTTGGCCGCCTTGATGTCGTCCGGACTGTCGAACTTGACCGTGCGTGCGGATTTGCCCTGGACGAGGGCCTGTTGGTATTTCACCAGTATTTCATAAAGACGCTTGGCCTGCTTGTCTCCGCCGGTCTGTGCCTGCTTTTGGACTTTGGCAATGCGGTTCTCTACGGTTTCAAGGTCTTTGAGCTGCAATTCCATATCGATGACTTCCTTGTCCCTGACAGGGTTGACGCTTCCGTCGACATGTACGATGTTCGGGTCGTCGAAGCATCTCAGGATATGCAGTATGGCGTCGGTTTCGCGGATGTTGGCGAGGAACTGGTTTCCGAGCCCCTCTCCTTTGCTCGCACCTTTCACAAGTCCTGCGATGTCGACGATTTCGACAGTGGCAGGGACGACCCTTTGAGGATGAACCAGACCTTCGAGCGCCTGAAGTCTCTTGTCGGGCACTATCGTCGAACCGATATTCGGTTCTATTGTGCAGAAAGGAAAATTAGCCGCCTGCGCCTTGCCGGTGGATATACAGTTGAACAGAGTGGATTTTCCGACATTGGGCAATCCCACGATACCGCATTTAACAGCCATTTCGATACAATTTTTTTGTTTTTCGCGGCAAATTTAGGAAAATTATCGGATATTTGTCTACGACTGGAATGCCGTTGCAGGTGTGGTTTGCCGATAACGGACAGGTCATGAAAGATTTTTATGTATTGCCTTTGGCTTTTTTGTCTATCTTCCTCCAGGCCCTGCCTTGCGGACACGGGCGGCTTTCCTGCCAGGAACGGGATATCGTGATGTTTTGGAATCTCGAAAACCTTTTTGTCCCGTGGCTGCCTGCCGACACTCTTACTGCGGAATTCCGCAGCGGCGGGAAGCGCGGCTGGAATTACGGGCGTTTCCTGAGCAAGTGCGCCGGTATTGCCAAGACTGCCGTTTACCTCGAAGACAGTCTCGGGCAGCGTCCGGGCATCCTTGCGTTTGCCGAGATAGAAAATGCTTCCGTGCTGCGCATGTTGTTGTCGCACACTCCGTTGCATGGATATCCCTACGCTCCCCTGCATTACGATTCCCCCGACAGGCGCGGCATAGATGTCGGCCTGCTTTACGACACTTTGCGTTACAGGTTGGTTTCATCATCCGCCAGGCCTGTCGTGCTCGATTCGGCCATCCTCGCCACGCGAGCCATATTGTACGCCTGTTTCGAGCGTAAAGGTCATGGTCCGGGAAAGTCTTCGTCCTTGTGCGACACATTCCATCTGTTCGTATGCCATCACCCATCGAAATTTTCCGGCGCCCGGGCCACGCAGCCGCTCAGGGATGCGGCGATGCGCCTGCTCGCTTCGATGGCGGATTCGGTGGCGGCGACCCATCCCGGCCATGCTGTGATACTTACGGGGGATTTCAACGATGTGCCTGCATCGGACAGCATACCCGGAGCCCAGGGTTTCAGGAATCTGTCCTACAGGCTGCATCAGGACGGGAAAGGGACTATCAAATATGCAGGGGAATGGGAGCTGATAGACCATTTTGCCGTGTCTTCATCCTTTGCCTCCAAGTGCAGCACTTATGTATTTTCTCCGGCATTCCTGTTGGAGAAGGACAGGAAGTATCTCGGCTACAAACCGTGCAGGACCTATATCGGCCCAAGGTACAACGGAGGAATCAGCGACCATCTTCCGATAGTTTTGGAAATTTTTTACTAATTTTATGGTTTGTAATCGAAAAACCGTAAAGTTATGGCATTAAAGGACAGTATTTCAGGACGATTCAAAGAGCTCTTTTCGGATCATGGCGCTTTGTACATGTCTGCCGGAAGGATTAATCTCATAGGCGAACATACCGATTACAACGGAGGTTTTGTCTTTCCAGGAGCGATAGACAGGGGGATAATGGCGGAACTGAAGCCTAACGGTGGCAAGACCGTAAGGGTATATTCCGTTGATTTTGACGAATATTGCGAGTTCGGCCCCGGTGAGGAGGATCTGCCTTCGCAATCATGGGCGCGATATGTCTTCGGTGTCTGCCGCGAAATCCTCAAGAGGGGCCATGCCTTCGGCGGCTTCGATGCCGTATTCGCGGGGGATGTGCCTCTCGGTGCCGGCCTTTCGTCTTCAGCTGCACTGGAGAGCGTCTTCGCTTTCGGTATCGACGACATGTTTTCGTTAGGGATTCCGAAGTTCGAGCTGGCGCTGATAGGACAGGCTACCGAACACAACTATTGCGGAGTGAACTGCGGCATAATGGACCAGTTCGCCTCTATTTTCGGAAAGGCCGGGAATCTTATGAGGCTCGATTGCTTGACTCTGGAACATGCATACTATCCGTTCAATCCTGAAGGCTACCGTCTGGTGCTGATGGACTCGGCTGTAAAGCACGAGCTTGTCGGCTCTCCTTACAACAGGCGCAGGGAGAGTTGCGAACGGGTTGCCGCGAAGTTGGGACGGAAATTTCTCCGTGGGGCTTCGATGGACGATCTCGATGCCGTCAGCTCCGACATATCCGAGGAGGATTACAAACGCGCCAGATATGTAATAGGCGAGGAAAGAAGAGTGCTTGCGGTGTGCGATGCTTTGGAACGCGGGGATTATGAGACCGTGGGCCGCATGATGTACGAAACGCACAAGGGGATGCGTGACGATTATGAAGTAAGTTGCGAGGAACTGGATTGTCTCAACGATTTGGCAGCCGATTGCGGTGTGACCGGTTCGCGCATCATGGGAGGAGGTTTCGGCGGCTGCACGATCAATCTTGTCAGAGACGGGCTCTATGACGATTTCATAGGAAAGGCTTCACGGTCTTTCGCTTCACGCTACGGCCATGCGCCGAAGGTTTACGATGT
>DEPW01000036.1:6906-14908 GCA_002358965.1 Bacteroidales bacterium UBA3382 | reverse complement strand
TTCATGGACTGCGGTTCCGCCAGATCCTTGCCGGCCATTTCGTATGCCGTACCGTGGTCCGGCGAAGTCCTCACGATCGGAAGCCCTGCGGTAAAATTGACACCGTCTTCGAACGACAGTGCCTTGAACGGTATCAGCCCCTGGTCGTGATACATCGCCAGCGTGGCATCGAAACGGCTGTAATTCCCGAGTCCGAAGAATCCGTCAGGAGAATACGGTCCGTACGCGTTTATGCCTTCCTTCTGAGCCCTCCTTACCGCCGGCAGTATGATGTTCTGCTCTTCGTCTCCGAGCAGGCCGCCGTCTCCGCAATGCGGATTCAGTCCGAGCACGGCTATCTTGGGAGACATTACCCCGAAATCCCTCTCCAACGAATCCCTCATGGCGACGAGTTTCATGAATATGGCGTCTTCCGATATGGAAGAAGGGACCTGCGACAAAGGGATATGGCCCGTCACAACCCCGACCTTCAGACGATCGCTGCACATGATCATTATGGCGTTCTGCGCATTGAATTCCTTTATCAGATATTCCGTATGTCCCGTATAGCCGAAGCCTTCGTTCACCATGGCACGCTTGTTTATCGGTGCGGTGACAAGGCAGTCTATCAGGCCGGCCTTCAATTCGTCCACAGCCGTCTCCATGGACTTCATTGCGGATTTCGCCGATTCGGGAGTCGCCCTTCCGGGCTCGACGAACACATTGTCGGGCAAGCAATTGACGATATTGACCCTCTTTGGGTAGGCATCGGCCGCCGAAGATATCACATTGGCATTCAACTGATCGATATTGTGCAACTGTTTCTTGTAAAATCCGAACAGTTTCGATGAGCCGTATATGACCGGAATGCATATATCGGCCATCCTCGTATCGGCCAACGCCTTGATAATCACTTCGTATCCTATACCGTTCCCGTCACCTTGGGTAATCCCGACCACTATCTTTCCGTTAATCATAATCTTACAATTTTCCCCGGCCGGACCGGCCGGAAGCATTTTGGTTTGCAAAATTACGGAAAAAAAATTACATTTGTCGAAAATGTAGACCAAAACCTGACCGCAGACACTGCCTGACGGGAAATTTTTTATTGACCAAATATCGCTTACGCCATGAAAAAGATTGTTTTGTTTCTACTTTTTTTCGCAGTTTTTCCATGCGCCGCATCCGCACAAGGAGCGGAAGACGGACGGCCTTCGATTTCGCACGGCTCCGGTAAGACGGCATACGCCGGGAATGTCACGGGAGGCGTGAGTTTCATAGGTTTCTTCCTCAGCACAAGCCACGGTGTGATTTTCGACAAAAGCAACATCTATGTCGGCTCAAGCGCCGAATACTATTTCCTGTGGGGAAGGAATTTCATAAATGTCGCCGCCGACGGAAGATGCTTCTGGCCATTCTCAGGCAGGGTGCAGGGCTATGTCGGCCTCGAAGCCGGAGTGTCCGTCCGGCTCCCCGGCACCTATTTCAACAATGCCAGCGGCGATAACGAATACAACCCGGGGGATGCCGAATTTTTCGTGCGCCCCGCATTGGGACTGGTCGTGAACTTTGCCAAAGTCTCGCTGGACATAGGGGTGAAATGCAGCTTCTCGCCTTATGTGACTATGGGCAGCAACGGCAGGCTGTGGTCCCCTATTCCGTCCTTAGGTGTCGGCCTGTGGTTCTGAAACGCAGGAAATACGGCTCCTTCGGCAGACCGCTCCTCAACTGATTTTCGAATAATCGGCGACCGTCCCGCGATACGATGCGAGCTCCTTGAGCAGCAATGAATTGCTTTCCATCCGAAGATGAGGGTCGACGGACAGCACCTCGCGCGCGGTCTTACGGGCGAACTCGAGAATCCTGCCGTCCTTGCCCAGAGAGGCTATCTTAAGCTCCACCGGCATGCCGCTCTGCATCGTGCCTTCGATGTCACCGGGTCCGCGCATCTTCAGATCCTCTTCGGCAAGTTCGAAACCGTCTTCGGTACTGCACATCAGGTCGATGCGTTTCTTGGATTCGCGGCTGATCCTGTAATCGGTCATGAGGATGCAATAAGAGCTCTCGGAACCCCGGCCGACACGGCCGCGCAACTGATGCAGCTGGCTCAGCCCGAACCTCTCGGCGCTTTCGATCACCATTACGCTGGCGTTCGGCACATCCACGCCGACCTCTATCACGGAAGTCGCCACGAGGATATCGGCACGGCCGTCGACGAACGCCTTCATATTACGGTTTTTCTCCTCGTTCGACTGCTTTCCGTGTACGATCGCAGTCCGGTACTTCGGGAACGGGAAGGCCTCGGTAACGGTCTCGTAGCCTTTTTCGAGATTGGCGTAATCCATTTTTTCGGATTCGAATATGAGAGGATAAACGATGAAGACCTGACGGCCCAAGGCTATCTGCCCGCGGATGAAATCGTACATCGCGGCGCGTTTGGTCTCGGTGGCATGGATGGTCCGGACAGGCTTACGCCCCGGAGGGAGTTCGTCTATGACCGAAACCTCAAGGTCTCCGTACAAAGTCATGGCAAGGGTCCTCGGAATAGGTGTAGCGGTCATGACGAGCACATGGGGAGGTATTCCGCCGCCTGTCTTGCCCCAAAGCCTCGAACGCTGCTCGACTCCGAAACGGTGCTGCTCGTCGATGATAGCAAGTCCCAGGGAACGGAAAACCACATTGTCTTCGATCAGGGCATGAGTCCCGACTATCAGCCTGATCTGTCCGCCGCGAAGCCCTTTGTCTATCATCTTGCGCTGCCCGGCCCTGCTGCTTCCGGTAAGCAAGGCTATTCCGAAACCGTCGCCGCCTTCGACGGCCTGTTCCGTCCAATCGACCGGAGAGAGAGGCGCGAGATATTTCTTGAGATTGCGGAAATGCTGCTGGGCAAGCACTTCCGTCGGCGCCATCATGCATGCCTGATAACCGTTCCCTATGGCTATCAATGCGGACATGAGAGCGACGAGCGTCTTTCCGCTGCCTACATCCCCTTGGAGCAAACGGTTCATCTGGCGGCCGCTCCTGAGGTCTTCGCGGATTTCGCGGATGACCCGCTTCTGGGCCCCTGTAAGGTCGAAGGGAAGGGCCTTGTAGCATTTTCTGAAATCTTCCCCCACCGCCGTCATCATGATTCCGGTCCCTTCGTGCATCCGTCCGTACCATTGTTTGAGCAACGACAGCTGAAGGAAGAAGAGTTCCTCGAACTTCAGCCGGAAAGAGGCTTTTTCCAACTCTGCCGCACTGGAAGGGAAGTGTATGGACTTCAGTGCCTCGCGCCTGGAGACAAGTCCGGATTTCTTCACAATGTATTCGGGAATGTTTTCCTGCACCTTGTTTCCTGCTATTCCGAGCAGGGCCGAAACAAGTTTGGCGAAGACCTTGTTGGTAACCGAGGCCTTTTTCAGTCTTTCCGTACTCGGGTACACTCCTACGAGAGCGCTCCCGTAGGGCAGAGACTTGTTTCCGGGAGATTCGAGTTCAGGATGAACCATGTTCATCTCCCCTCCGAATACGGACGGCTTTCCGAAAATGACATATTCGTCTCCGATGCGTACCTTGTCGGAGACCCATTTTATACCCTGGAAGAAGACCAGATCCATCTTTCCGCTTGCATCGCGCACCGTAACCACGAGCCTGCTTTTGCGGCCTTCGCCTGCCATGCTCTTGGCTATTACGACAGCCCTTATCTGGACATAGGCCATCGACGGGACTATATCCGCGATATTCTGGATATTGGTCCTGTCCACATACCGGAACGGGAAAGTGTACAGCATGTCCTTGTATGTGACGATTCCCAGTTCCTTGGCAAGCAGGGCGGCCCTTTTAGGACCGACGCCGGGCAGAAATTGTATCTCTGTATTCAAAATGTCCATTATCGCAAAGATACTCTTTTTCTCAAAAAGCACGAACCGGCCGGCCGCTACTTTTCGCGCGGATGATGCGACAATATGGTCTGCTGCCACTTGGAGGTTTCGACATGGGTGTAGATTTCGGTAGTAAGGATGCTTTCATGACCGAGCATCTGCTGTACCGACCGCAAATCGGCTCCGTTTTCCACGAGATGCGTGGCGAACGAATGCCTCAAAGTATGCGGCGAAATGTCTTTGCCTATCCCGGCACGCATAGCCGCCTGTCTGACAATATGGAAGACCATCACGCGCGTCATCGGCCTGCCGCGGCGGTTCAGGAAAAGCTCCCCGGTATCCCTGACTCCGGGATTAGAGGCGAGGATGCGGTTGCGGTCGGGAAGATAAAGGCTTATCGCGGACAGGGCGCATTCTCCGGCAGGCACCAGCCTCTGCTTGTTTCCTTTACCTACCACCCTTACGAACTGCTCTTTGGCGAAGATATCCGAGACCTTGATTGTCACTGCCTCGCTAACACGCAGCCCGCACCCGTACATGAGCTCGAGCATGGCTTTGTTCCTGTGGGCGAGAGGATCTGCCGGATCTATCGAAGCGATCATGCGGTCCACCTCTTCGACGGAAAGCACTACCGGGAGCTTCTTCAACTGCTTCGGTCCCTCTATGAGCTCGCATGGATTGCTTTCGCACCGCCCTTCCTCCATCATGAAATTGAAGAAAGTCTTCAGGGAAGTAAGCACTCTCGACTGGGAACGGGATGAAAGCTCATCCAGGCGGCTGGAAAGATATGCCGAGACCGTATAGCGGTCGCACTCTTCGGGTCTTGAAGGCACAGGCAAATCCGGTTCCCCGGCCGCACAGGAGGCCTCCGCATTCCCTTCCCTGCTTTTGCGCAAAGAAGACAGATAGTCGAAAAAAAGCGCGACATCGCTTGTGTAAGACGATACGGTATTTACCGAAAAACCGCGTTCAAGCCGCAGATAATTCCCAAAATCCTCAAGGGCTTCCGAAAAAAATTTTTCCTCTCTGTCCATGCCGTCCGCCACTGCATATCATTCGGAAACGAAATACTTGTACCGCTTTCCGGGAGCGAGCCATTCTCCGCCATAGGGACGGCCGTCGACAAAAGCCTTCAGACCATGTTCCAAAGCGAGATTCAATCCTGCCATTATATCCCACGAATATGCTCCGCGGTAATGTCTCAAAGTGCGGTATGAACCGGTCACCATATAATAGAAATTAACGGCGCAGCTTCCCGTCATCCTATATTCGCATTCCTTACCGAGCGCGACATAATCTTCGGCCGGGACTATCGACGAAAGACCGGCCAGAGACGCACCGCGAGGCCTTTCGAACCTGTCTCCGGTAATCAGGCAACGCCTCATCTCCGGCAGGAAGATCATGCTCTGGAAATGTTCCATCCTCTTGTATACCGATACGATGACGCCCCATTCCGCCATGCCGTATGTAAAATTGGAAGTGCCGTCGACAGGGTCCAGTGTCACTATATAATCGGAAGCATGCGCCTTTTCCAAATCAGGGCGCATCTCCTCGGATATCAACACCGTTTCCCCGGCATAGCCGCTTGCCGACAGCAAATCGGTCGCCAGCCTCTGGACGAACAAATCGCCTTCGGTCACCCATGACCCGTCGTCTTTCCGGCGTCGAAGACCGCGCAACGACAGGAGTTTTTCCAGATTTTCCTCCACTCCGCCCTTTATCAAACGGCAAAAATCAGGTTCCATATCCACCGTCTCAATCATTTTTTTGCAAAAATAGGGAAAAATCGCTATTTTTGTTAATTGATTTTTTTAGGACATTCAACAAAATTACATTTTACGACATGAAACATTTGATGCCTACGCTTCCATACGATACGGAAGCATTTTCTCCAGTCCTCAGCAAGGAGAGTTTCGATTTCCATTACGGAAAGCACTTGCAGACATACATAGATACGCTCAACAAACTCGTGGAAGGCACCGAATTCGAGCCGATGAGCCTCGAAGAAATCATCATGAAAGCCGAAGGCCCTGTATACAACAACGCCGCCCAGGCATGGAACCATACGCTGTTCTTCCTTACCCTCACGCCGTCGAAGAAAGCCATGCCGTCAAGGCTCGCCGACCTCATCGACCGCGACTTCGGTTCCGCCGAACAGTTCCGCGACCAATTCATAGCCAAGGCAACCGCCCAATTCGGTTCCGGCTGGGGCTGGCTTTCGATGGACAAGGAAGGAAAGCTCGTCATCACCGCCGAATCCAATGCAGGAAATCCCATGCGCAGCGGCCTCAAACCGCTCATGACACTCGATGTATGGGAACACGCCTATTACATCGACTACCGCAACAGGCGTGCGGACTACCTCAAAGCCGTCTGGGAACACATCGACTGGGGCAAAGTGGCCGAAAGGCTCTAAAACGCCAGCACGAACCGCACTATGCTTTGGGCGAATGTCTTGCCGTTTGTGGAAAGCATCGCTTCCGTAAAAGACATGCTATAGCTTTTGTCCTCATATCCCGGAACATCCCGATATGAGGCTTCGGCGCTCGTCCTGTAAAACGAAAGCATGTCGGTACCGAGCTGCTGCGCACCGTCTATGGTCGCAAGCACTTTGTTGAGTTTCAGCATGTTGTCCTGCGTCCTCGGAGTGTGATAGAAGATATCGTCGACATCCCCGGTGCATATTATGTATATCTCTTTCGGAGACGGGAGATACCAGTCGCTGCTGCTTGCCGGGGCCGGATCTGGGTTCGGGTCTGGATCCACTCCACTTGAAGAGCCCGAATATTTGAAAACGAATTCTTCCGATTCGGCAAGCACCTTGTCCCTGGAGACGCTATACACATAAATCAATTCGAACGAGCCTTTCCCGTAATCTCCAGCCTCGACATCGGCATTGAATTCCTCAAGAAGGACTTGCATCGCGGCGACCGCCGCGAAGTTACTACAAAAAATCGACAATGTCGGAAGAATTCATCGACTCCGTCCCGAAACGCCTTTCGGCCGCCTCTGCCGCAAGGCCGTGGCGGTATACGCCGACTACCGCAGCAGTCAACGGTGCGCAGCCCCGGGCGAGCAGCCCTCCGACATAACCGGCCAGGACATCGCCGCTGCCTCCTTTCGCCATTCCCGGAGTCCCTGTCGAATTGAAAAACATCCTGCCGTCATCCGACACCACCATGGTATGTGCCCCTTTGACGACTATCACGGAAGACAGTCCGGCCGCAAGGGCCGAAACCTTGTCGAGCTTTTCCTCCTCGCCGCACCAATCCCCTACAAGGCGGCGCAGCTCGCCCAAATGGGGAGTAAGGACGGAACCGGCAGGGATTGCATCGCGCAGATAGCCGAATTCGGAAACAAGATTAAGCGCATCCGCATCTATCAGCATCGGCTTTCCGCATGAAAAGAGGGAAACAAGGGCAGGCACGCTCCTTTCATCCGTACCCAGCCCGCATCCCACACATACGGCCGAATATTTTGACATGTCATCAGGCAACGAGGTAAAACACTCCTCCGCATCGCCGTCGACTATGGCCGAAGGGTGTGCGACATGCATTGCGAGCCGCTCGGAACAAGGCATGTGTACGGTCACAAGGCCGCATCCCGAACGCAGCGATGCTCCGGCGGCCAATATGGCCGCGCCTGACATGCCGGCACGCCCGCAGACCGCAAGCAGATGCCCGTTGTCCCCTTTGTGCGCGAATTTCTTCGGCTTCCCCAATGCCGGCTCGTTTGCCTCAAACTCGCCATAGGCGCAGTCATCCGTGTAAAAATATTTTTCCGGACCGCTGGCGGCAAAACCCTCCGACAGACCTATATGCGCCACCGCTATCTTCCCGGCATGGTTGCCGAAACGCGGCAGCAGCATCGATAGTTTCGGAAATTCGACAGTGACCGTGATGTCGGCATTGACGATATCCCCGTCGTCGAACATACCGTCAGGCACAAACGGCTCGGACGGCATGCCCGAAGGGACATCTATCGAAATGACGAATGCCCCCGAAGCGTTGATATGCCTTATCATATCCCTCGGCAAGCCCCTCGCCGGCCCGCAGAGCCCCGTACCCAACAGAGCATCGATGTATATCTCGTTCTTGCGGGCCTTCCGGCCGGACTGGACGGCAAGGTATCCGGCAAAATCATCGGGTCCGATTACCCTG
>DEPW01000036.1:0-6874 GCA_002358965.1 Bacteroidales bacterium UBA3382 | reverse complement strand
GTCCGCGAGCAACGACGCCACGAGACGGCCGTCTGCTGCGTTGTCGCCTTTTCCCGCAAAAACCGTGAAGTCCGTATCTTCCGCAAAGCCGTATTCCGGAATGAGCCCGGCCACTTCGGAAACGATGGCTCTGGCGGCGCGCTCCATCAGCTCGCCTTCCCCAAGGCCTTTGTCACGGATCGTAAAGCTGTCCGCCAGCCTTATGTCCTTTCCCGTAAGGATCCTCATGATACCGCGTTACAAAAAAAGGCTGCATCGGAACCTTCGTTCCGACACAGCCCTGTCAACTTTAAAGAATATGTATATGCCTGCATCCTATCCGAGCAACTCGTCCACCGGAACCGTCTTCCGGGCATCACTCCTTTTCTCTTTGGTGCGGACCAGCTGGTCTTTGAGCACGGCTACGCAATCCACTACCGCATCTTCAAAGGTTGAAGCATTTTTTTCGACAACAAGGTCGTTGCCAGGCACCATCACCTTGATCTTGACATTCTTGTTGTCCACATCAGGAAGCAATGAGAGGACTACCTCCGTCCTGATTACGTCATCGAAGAATCTGGAAAGTTTACCTACCTTCTTGTCAATGAAATCCAACAGCTTCTGATCCGCGTTGAATTTGACCGATTGAACTCTAATCTCCATGTTTCCCTCCTTTTTTGGCTCTTGGGTGAGCGGTTAAATAAGTTTCTTTAAGTTGCTCGAAGCTGTTGTGCGTATATATCTGGGTCGACGCGAGCGACGCATGCCCCAGCATTTCCTTGATTGCGTTAAGGTCCGCTCCCTCGTTCAGCAGATGGGTAGCTATCGTATGCCTCAGCACATGCGGGCTCTTCTTCCCGATAAAACCGCCATTGTCAGTGAGTTGGCTCTTGATGACCCTGTTGACGAAAGCAGGGTACAAGGGCTTTCCCGAATCTGTCACGAATAGCGGCATGCCCGGCTTCGCACCAACTTTGCGTAAATATAATAAGATTTTCTCACATATCTCGTCTGTCAGCGGAATTTCTCGCATTTTTCCGCCTTTTCCCATAACCCTGAGGACTTTCCTCGACAGATCCGCATCTTCCGTTTTCAGAGACACGAGCTCCGAACGGCGAAGCCCCGTCGAATACAGCAGTGTCACTATCAGCCTGTCCCTCGAATCCTGAACGGAACATTCCCCGACAGGATTGGCATCGATATACCCGGACATGGCCTCTTCGGTGTAAAACGAAGGCAGGCGTACCGGCTGTTTCAGATGCTTCACATTCAGCACAGGATTGGAAGGGATGAGTCCCCGCTTGACAGCCAGCCTGCACAATCCGCTTATCGAAGAAAGCCTGCGGTTCACCGTCGCCGCAGACATGCCCGACTTTACGCCGAGCAGGACATACGCACGGATGACATCTTTCTTGAGACATGAAACCACATCGTCATTACTGTATGAAAACAGTTTACGGCAAAGCATGGCACAACCGGGCGACAACACGGAAGACAGCCCCCCGGGCAACAGGGTGGCATCCCATACATCGCCGCACCCCTTCGGCGCCTCGTCAAGTCCCGATGCCGAAAGGAAATCCGCCACATCCCTGAGATAATTTTCAAGAGTATGCACCGAATATCTCTTCTCGTATGCGAGATAATCCACAAAACCGCTTATGAGACTGTTTCCGACCATCCTGAATATACTTGTTCACGCCTCCGGCCTTTGCATGTTGCAAGTTACGAAAAACACTGCATATATCCAAAAAACGCGCCACTGAAGCCGCATGTGTAACCCAGGCGCAAATGTGCGCGACACGGACAAAAAAACCGCGCCTCCGAAAGAAGCGCGGCCTATCGTTTTAACATAATCGGCTTATTCGTCACGAAGCTGCATGTGCTGTACATAGATGGCTTTCTTAATCTCATCCCTCCTCTTCACAGACGGCTTCACGAAAGTCTTCCGGGCACGGAGTTCGCGGAGAGCACCCGTTTTCTCGAATTTCCTTTTGAATTTCTTCAGAGCCTTCTCTATGTTTTCGCCTTCTTTTACCGGTACAATGATCATTTAACACACACCTCCTTTTGTTCTGGGGCGCAAAGTTAAGGAAATTTCCGCAATTACAAAAATTTTCTTTCAAGGACTTGCATGATTGGCAGTATCCGGCGGTTCAGAACCACAGGCCGACGCCGAATGCCGGAATAGGATGCCACAGTCTGCCGTCGCCGCCCATTCTCACATAGGGCGAGAATCCGCATTTCAGGCCTATGTCCAGAGAGACTTTTGCGAAGTTCACGACAAATCCCAGAGCCGGACGGATATTCCGGCTTCGAGGCCGACATAGCCCTGGACCTTGCCGCTCCGAGGGTAAAACCATCTTCGTCAGGAATCGCTCCGGCTGACGCGGAATATGTCGGAAGCAACAAACATATTGTCACACAAGGAATCAGTAAAAAAATCGTTTCATAGTCATGCCTCCGGTATTATGATTTAATGATTAACGAATCAATGACATTCGAATATAATGAATTTTTTCGATTAAGAAGCTGTTTAAAATTTTTTCAAAAGTTCTTTGAGGCATCATTCCGGCATCTTTCTGCCGTTTTTATCACACAATAGCGCTGCTATTCTCCTCAAAAAACGACAAAAACCTGCACAAAAGCATGTCTCAAACATTCTGAGAAAAAATTTTAAACAGCTTCTAAAACAACTTTTTTCCGCCATGCCGAATCGTGACTTATCGTACTGATTTGTTCCCGGCATGCGATTCGATATCAAAAGCGTTCAAACTGTCGGAAATTTGTGTAACTTTGCCGAGTTATTGACCGAAAAGAAGTTTTTTTATCTAAAATATCAAAAAATGGCAGAGAAATTATTCGCTGAATTTCCTCCTGTAACCACCCAAGAGTGGGAGGAGGTCATCAACAGGGATCTCAAAGGCGCTGACTACAACAAGAAGCTCGTCTGGAAGACAGGCGAAGGCTTCGAAGTTCGTCCTTACTACCGTGCCGAAGATCTCCAGGGAATAAAACACCTCGGAACACAACCGGGCGAATTCCCTTATGTCCGCGGGACTAAAGAAGACAACCACTGGCTGATCCGCCAGGACTTCTGCGTATGCGAAGGTTACGACAAGGCCAATGCGCACGCCCTCGACGCACTCATGAAAGGCGCCGATTCGATCGGATTCGTAATGAAGGGGGCGATAAGCGACGCCGAAATGGCAACGCTTCTTAACGGCATCGAACTGACAGCCGTCGAAATCAACTTCGTATCACTTTGCACGGAAGCGCCTGAAACCATCGGCCGCTTCCTCGCATATGCGGCAGCAAAGGGCTACGGCAAGGACAGCATCAGGGCATCGTTCGACTTCGACCCTATCCGCACCCTTAACACAAAAGGCTATTTCTGCAATGACAAGGTGTTTGAAACCGCAGCGGAATGCATCAGGCTCGTAAAAGACTACAAAGGCATCAGGGTAATAGGCGTAAGGCCATATGTCTTCAATGATGCCGGGGCTTCGATCACACAGGAACTCGGCTTCGGTCTTGCCATGGGTGTCGAATACATGGACAGGCTCACAGACCAGGGCATAGCGGCAGAGGAAGCGGCACGCCGCATCAAATTCACCTTTGCGGTAAGCTCGAATTATTTTATGGAGATTGCAAAATTCCGCGCGGCACGCATGCTGTGGGCGAACATCGTCAAAGACTATGGCGTGGAATGCGGTTGCGCGATGAAAATGAAGATACATGCAGTCACAAGCGCATGGAACCAGACAGTATATGACGCATATGTCAACATGCTCCGCGACACTACCGAAGCGATGAGCGCAACCATCGCCGGTGTCGACTCCCTGGAAGTGCTTCCGTTCGACCACGCGTTCCGGAAACCGGACGAGTTCAGCTCGCACATCGCAAGGAATGTACAGAACATCCTCAAGGAAGAGAGCCATTTCGACAAAGTGGTCGATCCTGCAGCAGGTTCATATTTCGTGGAGACCCTTACGGCATCCATCGCGAAGGTAGCTTGGGACATCTTCAGGAAGACGATGGACGAAGGCGGATATGTCGAAGCCTTCAAGTCCGGACATGTCCAGAAAGAAATCAAGGCGGTGGCAGCAGACCGTGACAAGAAGTTCGAGACCCGCCGTGCGACCATACTCGGAACCAACCAGTACCCTAACTTCCTTGAGAAGATACAGGACGGTATCACTCTCGATATAGTAAAACGCGGAGCCGTCAAACCGGAGGCCGACAAGCCTCAGATTGCAGAGCCGCTTGAAAAATACCGTGCCGCACAACCGTTCGAGGAATTGCGTTACTCGACCGACAAGAGCGGGAAACAGCCTATGGCGTTCATGCTCACATTCGGCAATCTCGCAATGTGCAGGGCAAGGGCCCAGTTCGCATGCAACTTCTTCGCGGTAGCCGGCTTCAAGGTGGTAGACAACAACCGCTTCACGGACATCGAAGAAGGCGTCAGGGCCGCTATCGAGGCAAAGGCCGACATAGTAGTAGCCTGCTCGTCGGATGAGGAATATCCGGAAGCCGTTCCTCAGATTGCGGAAAAACTCGGGGGCAAGGCGCTTTTGGTCGTTGCCGGAGGCGAAAACGAAGAGCTTATCGCAAAAGGCATCACCCATTTCATCAATGTAAAATGCAACGTTCTCGAAACGCTCAAACAGTATCAGGCCAAAATGGGCATCAAAGAGCTTTAATTTAAAAGGACAAAAGAGATGAAACCTAATTTTAAAGATATCGAATTCAGCAACAAGAGTTGCGGTCACGCAAATACGGCCGAAGCGCCTGTTTGGAACACTCCGGAACAGATTCCGGTAAAACCGCTTTATACAGCTGCCGACCTTGAGGGGATGGAACACCTCAACTACGCGGCCGGAATACCTCCATACCTCCGTGGACCTTATTCTACCATGTATGTACAGAAACCATGGACCATCCGCCAGTATGCGGGATTCTCGACAGCCGAAGAGTCCAACGCGTTTTACCGCAGGAACCTCGCAGCAGGCCAGAAAGGACTGTCCGTGGCATTCGACCTTGCGACGCACCGCGGATACGATGCCGACCATCCGAGGGTAGTCGGCGATGTGGGCAAGGCCGGTGTCAGCATCTGCAGCGTGGAAGACATGAAAGTGCTCTTCGACCAGATTCCTCTCAACAAGATGTCCGTTTCGATGACTATGAACGGAGCAGTCCTCCCTATCATGGCGTTTTACATCGTGGCAGGCCTCGAACAGGGAGCCAAACTCGAAGAGATGGCAGGTACCATCCAGAACGACATCCTCAAGGAGTTCATGGTCCGCAACACTTACATCTACCCTCCTGAATTTTCGATGAGGATCATCGGGGACATTTTCGCATATACATCTAAATATATGCCTAAGTTCAACTCGATATCCATCTCGGGATACCACATGCAGGAAGCCGGAGCAACTTGCGACATCGAAATGGCCTACACCCTTGCCGACGGTCTGGAATACCTCCGTACCGGTATCAAGGCAGGAATAGATGTAGACGCGTTCGCCCCAAGGCTCTCGTTCTTCTGGGCTATCGGAATGAACCATTTCATGGAAATCGCAAAGATGCGTGCAGCCCGTATGCTCTGGGCGAAAATCGTGAAACAGTTCAACCCTAAGAACCCTAAGTCTCTCTCGCTCCGCACGCACTGCCAGACTTCCGGATGGTCGCTTACAGAGCAGGATCCGTTCAACAATGTAGCGCGCACCTGCATCGAAGCAATGGGAGCGGCTCTCGGACACACCCAGTCCCTGCATACCAACGCATTGGACGAAGCAATCGCGCTTCCTACGGACTTCTCCGCCCGTATCGCGCGCAACACGCAGATTTACATACAGGAAGAGACGAATGTATGCCGCAGCCTCGACCCATGGGCAGGTTCATACTATATCGAATCCCTCACCAACGACATAGCCCACAGGGCTTGGGAGCATATCCAGGAAGTCGAGAAGCTCGGAGGTATGGCAAAAGCCATCGAGACCGGCATACCTAAGCTCCGCATCGAAGAGGCAGCAGCCCGCAAACAGGCAAGAATCGATTCAGGCCATGATACGATCGTCGGCATCAACAAATACCGCCTCGACCATGAAGATCCTATCGAGGTACTCACCATCGACAATACCGCCGTCCGTGAAAGCCAGATCAGAAGGCTCAAAGAGCTCCGCGCCAAACGCGACGACGACGCCGTACGGAAAGCCCTCGAAGCCATCACCAAATGCGTGGAGACAGGCGAAGGCAACCTGCTCGAGCTTGCAGTAGAGGCAGCCAAAGTCAGGGCCACCCTCGGTGAAATTTCGGACGCATGCGAGAAAATCGTAGGACGTTATAAAGCAACCATCCGTATGAACACAGGCGTATATTCATCAGAAGTACACAACGACAGCGAATTCGAGAAGGCCAAGGCCATGGTAGCCGAATTTGCGAAGAAAGAAGGCCGCCAGCCTCGTATCATGATTGCCAAACTCGGACAGGACGGCCACGACCGAGGTGCGAAAGTAGTAGCTACCGGCTATGCCGACTGCGGTTTCGATGTCGACATGGGACCTCTGTTCCAGACTCCGGAAGAAGCAGCAAGGCAGGCTGTCGAGAACGATGTCCATATCGTAGGCGTATCCTCGCTTGCAGCCGGACACCTCACTCTCGTACCTCAGATCATCGACGAGCTGAAGAAACTCGGGCGTGAAGACATCATAGTTGTAGTCGGCGGCGTCATTCCTCCTCAAGACTACGACGCACTTTACAAAGCAGGCGCAGCGGCCATATTCGGCCCGGGAACGACCATCAGCTACGCTGTCGTAAAGATGATGGAACTGCTCGACAGGGACTGATTTCAACTGATTTCAATGAATAGTAAAATGGAAAAAGGACCTATTTC
>DEPW01000136.1:598-8693 GCA_002358965.1 Bacteroidales bacterium UBA3382 | reverse complement strand
AATTTTAAACAGCTTCTAAAAAGCTGTCGCAGCGTTTTGAAAATTTTTTTAAATTTACGCCGCTAATTTATTCATTGTAATGAAGAAATTCTTATTGGCGGCATTGATTTGCTGTGCGGCATGTGCGCCGGCTCCCGAGGAAAGCGAGGAGACATTCACGATCACATTTGACTCGACGGAGATAAATGTGCCATCACAAGGCGGTTATGCAAGGGCGCCTTATTCTTTCACGGGAGACCGTGAACATCTTTCTTCCCTGACTGTAGACTGCGAAAGCGGCTGGATTGCGGAAACGGTTTCCGATGTTCCGGGCGAACTGATCGTCAGCGTGCAGGCCAATCCGGACACTACGGACAGGGTGGCCGTAGTGGATGTGGCTTACGATTCCGGAACAGAGCAGATATATATAGTGCAGCAAGGAAACGATCCGCAGCAGACGGTCCCGTCGGACGATGAAGGCTCGATGTTCGGCATAGAGATATTCTCGGTGAAGGAATCTTCCGTCACATACGGCGTTTTCCCTTCGGATCCTTCGATGACCTATATAAATCTGGTGACCGAAAAGGAATTTTATGACTCATTCCAGAGCGACGAGGCCCGTTTTGAATACGACATGGCGTATTTTAATACGATAGCACAGCAAAACGGCCTGACCCTCGGGGACATACTCGCTTCGAACCTCAAGACCGGCAATGTTAACGGAGTGACGGTCTACACTCTTGCCCCTGAGTCTGACTATTACATATATGTGTACGGACTTACTGTTGAGGGAGAGCGGCTTACCGACTATGTGAGCGAGCCTTTCACCACTGAAAGCATTCCTTTCGTGGATATCGATTTCGAACTGAATCCTGTCGTGGACGGCAATCATGTGGTGCTGGAGATATATCCTTCGGACGATGTGGTCCCTTATGTGTGCGATGCCTATATCAAGGCCGGATTGGACATCGACGGTATCAGAGACAATTACCAGGCATACATAGACCAGGTGATAAGTGTGTATGAGATGCTCGGCCAGACAGCCGAGGATGCTGTGAAGAGCATAGCGCATATCGGTCCGGATGCGATTGCTGCCGACCTTACCCCTAATCTGGACTATGTCGGATTCGCTGTGAGCATAAGCCTGTCGGGATTCCTTAACTCGGAGGTCTCTATCTGCGAATTCAGCACCGGGAATGCCAAACCTTCGGACAATGTGATTACCATCGAGATGACGAAAATCGAGTCCGATTATGCCGAGTACGCAATCACGACGACAACCAGCGACCCTTATGCACTGGCAGCCTTGGATGCCGCCCAGGTCGAAGGCTTAAGCGACCAGCAGATCATTTCGGCATTGATTGACAACAATCTGATCCAGACGGCAAGCGGCAATGCCACGTGCAGCCTCTCTCCGTTGCGCCCGGATACGGAGTATGCGATATTCGCTTTCGGATATTCGGGCGGGGTTGTCACGACCGGCCTGTTTTCCAAATATTTCGTTTCGGCCAGTGCGGCTTCGTCTGCGGCAGGCCAGTGCGGAACCCCGGCGCTCAAGATAGACAGGAAGGCACCTGTGCCGGTCTTAAATGATTACGGTATTGAATGATATGATTTTGGAAAAATATATGAAAACGAGTTTTTTGACCATATCGGCGCTTGCATTGGCGATTTGTGCATGTACGCCGGAAAATGCTACGGAAACCGTGGTTGCCGAAAGCATAGAGCTGAGCAATGATGTCTTGGAACTGACCAGAGGCACGACTTTCAGGCTTACCGCCGAAGTGTTCCCTGAAGATGCCGAAGACAAGACTGTCGTGTGGACCTCACTGAACGAGCGGATAGCCGCCGTGGACCAGGACGGGCTGGTGACTGCCGTGGCCATAGGCGAGACCGTCATTAAAGCCGGGTGCGGCCCTGTTTCCGCCGAATGCGTAGTGACGGTTACGGCAGTCCAGGTGGAAGGTGTCGAAGTCGTGCCTTCCGAAATATCCGTCGTCAGAGGCAAGACTGCCCAGTTGTCAGTGGAGATAACCCCTGAAGACGCCGATGACAGGTCCGTGTCATGGAGCTCTTCGGACGAATCCGTAGTGCTTGTCGACGCATCCGGAATGATTTCGGCAGTGTCCATAGGCGAAGCCGTAGTGACGGCGACTGTCGGTGACAAGTCCGCCGAATGCGCGGTGACCGTAGAGGGAGTGCCTGTCGAAAAGATATCTGTCTCTCCTGAAGAGATGGAACTCATTGTCGGCAAGACAGGCTCTCTGACTGTTACCATATCCCCGGCTGATGCCGATTACGATGCAGTAGTGTGGGAATCCTCCGCTTCGCAAGTGGCATCCGTGGATGACGGCCTTGTAACCGCTCTTGCCCCTGGAGAGGCAGTGGTGACGGTGAGCGCTGCAGGCAAGGAGGCCTCATGTGCGGTTACGGTAAAGGATGTTCCCGAGGATCCTGAACTGAGCATAGGCGATATCTATTTTTCCGACGGGACGACATCGCCCGTAATGGTTGAAGGGAAGACCCCTATAGGGGTGGTCTTCTATGTCGGCGATCCTTCTGTCGACGACGGCATACTCAGGAGCGAACATCCCGATTGCCGGAACGGACTCGTGGTGGCCATGAAGGATGCGGGAATGGCCTATTGGCAGTTGAGATTCTCGATATACCAGGGACGGGTCGGCGACTGGATAGCTTCTTCTTCGAGCGGATTTATGACGACAATTGCGGATGAAGACATCATCAACATGATGCTCGGTTACAACAATACCAGGGCGATCGAGGCCTTTAATGCGGCAGAAGCCAATTGGGACTGGAATGTGGATGCATTGCAGCCGATTCTGGACTACAGGGACGCTGTGCCGGCTCCGGAAAGCAGCAGCGGATGGTATTGGCCTTCGCCAAAGGAGTTGTCGTTGCTCTGTACGGGAGAGTATCGTGACGATATCAGTGAAATCATGAACGAAACGGACAACCTTGAGGTGATTAACGGCAAGTTGCAGGCCATAGGCGGCGAGCCTCTGATCAATACGGCTCCGGACGGCACTTCGTACGGGTCGTATTACTGGTCCAGCGCCGAATCGACTTCCTACCAGCAGGCGATATATGTCCTGATGTCCAACGGAAGCGTAGGCCCGCAGAGCAAAGGCTATCCTCAGCGCAATTTAAGATGTATTCTGGCGTTCTGATCATGAAAAGGATTTTGAGTTTGATGTTTGCCGCAGCGGCCGCATATATGGCAGCCTCTTGCGAGGGTCCTGTCGTGCATGAGGAAGAAGGACCTCGGCTGTCGGTAGGCATTTATGAGGAAAATCTGTTTTTGGAACAGGGGGACAGTTATTCGCTCACATTGGTCATAACCCCGTCCGATGCCGAATACTCGTCTGTCGTATGGGAAACCCGCGATCCTGAGACCGTGACGGTTTCGCCCGAAGGCACGGTTACGGCTGTCGGGACAGGGGAGGCTCTGGTCTTGGTTACGGTCGACGGAGTCTCTGCGGCTTCGGTAGTGACTGTAACGGAAAGCCCTCTGGCGTCGGTCGGTTTCAGGCAGAGCGAATACGAGACCGTCATAGGCGAAACAGTAGCTCCCGAATTTGTTTTCGAGCCGTCTTATGCGGATACTTCGGGAGTGGCATGGACTTCGTCCGATTCGTCGATAGTGCTGCCTGTCGCCCCCGGTAAGTTCCTCGGTCTTTCGGCCGGCGAGGCTTTCGTTACGGTAAAGGTGGCCGGGATGTCCGCCAACTGCAAGGTGAAGGTCTCCCAGGGCGTGATAGGACCCGGGGATTTCCTTTTCGATGACGGGACTGTCGCCCCTTCGCTGCTTCCGGGAAAATATCCGGTTGCAGTCGTGTTCCACGCCTGCAACCCTTCCGAATACGATGAGGCGTTGAGGGCGGAACATCCGCAGTGTACCAGAGGCCTTGCCGTGTCGATAAGCGAAAACATCCTTTCGGCATGGCAGCTCGGCTATGCTTCCTACGGAGCTTCCGTGGGGCAGTGGTGCGACGACTATTCGGAGTACGACTCTCCGCTTACCGGTACTGGGGCCAATGCCCCATTGAACAGGATTTGCGGTTACAACAACACCAGGGCCTTGCTGGATTTCAATTCGGACTTCGCGAACCATGCCTGGAAGGTGGATGCGGCGATAACATATTGCTATTATCTGCTGGGCGCGGATTGTCTTCCCGAAGGGACGAGCGGATGGTACATTCCTTCCGCAAAAGAGATGTCATTGCTTGTGAGAGGTGAATATCCAGGGAGCATCTGGGATATTTCGGAAACCTCTTCCTCCAATCTGGACATCGTGAATGCTTCCATAAGGCAGGTCGATGAGAGATGTGTTATCGAAGGGGGAAGCTATTGGACTTCTTCCGAATATGACGGGATGTATGCCTATTTCGTGAATGTTTCGGACGGAAGGGCGTCGATAGCGCCTAAGGATTTTGCGAACGGACAGTTGCGTTTCATACTGGCGTTTTAATGGATTTTTTTGAAAAATGAGAGCAATAATATTATCATCATATTTAATGGCCGTCTTGTTTATGGCCGCCTGCACTCCGCAGGAAAGCAGAATGTTGGTCGACGACATCGTGCTGAACACTGAAGCGGCAGCTCTGTGCAAAGGTGAGGCCCTGCAGCTTGAAGCGTCGGTGTTCCCGCAGTCGCTCGCAAATGAAGTAGAGATAGTGTGGATCACCTCCGACGAGTCCGTGGCTACGGTGTCGGATGACGGACTTGTGACGGCGGTGGGGTCGGGTACGGCTTTCGTGACCGCCGGTGCGGAAAACGAGTTCGCCACAGCCATCATCGAAGTCAAGGCCGCCGAATCGTTGTCGGTAGGGGAGGATTTCCTCACCATGGAGCCTGGACAGTCCGCCTTGCTTTCTGTCGAAACGGTTCCGGCGTCCGGAGCGGAAGAAATAGTATGGACTTCATCCGACGAGTCTGTCGCTACGGTTTCCGAAAACGGGGAAGTGACAGCGGCCGGCAAGGGACAGGCTGTCGTCAGGGCGGAAATCGAAGGAATCGCGGATTCTTGCGAAATATATGTGGTCGCGGATCCGGAAGTAGGGGATTTCTTCTATTCGGACGGCACTGCTTCCGCAGAACTGTTTTCAAAGAAAGATGTCATAGGCGTAGTATTCTGGACAGGCGATCCTACCGCAGACGATCCGACATTGCGCAGGGATTTTCCTGAATGTACGCATGGCCTCGTGGTGTCTCTTGTGGAGGAGGCAAGCACATGGCAGAGCAATTACCGGTCGTTCAATTCGACAGTAGGCGAGTGGGTCGTCGAGAATGCTCCGGAATTCATGTCGCCGGCTACCGGGCAGGAACTGGAAGACAACCTGAACAAGATCGTAGGCTACAACAACACGCAGGCCATGAGGGCTTTCAATGCCGACTATGACAATATCGGATGGAAGGTGGATGCAATCAAACGGTTGCAGTTCTTCCTCGGCAATGAAGAATACCGGGCGCCGGAAGGTACGAGCGGTTGGTATTTTCCTTCGGCCAAGGAACTCACGCTGATGATCGTAGGGGATATGGAAGGAAATATCAACGGATTGTATACCAACGACCTTCCTGTCCGCGACATATTGAACGAATCGTTCGCCGAACTGAGATTTGCCGACGAGTTCTCTCCGGAACTGTATTGGAGCAGCTCGGAGTTCGACGATTACAATGCGTTCGTGGTGGGGTTTTACAACGGCCTGGTGGCATACAATACCAAAGGCGCCATGAATTGCATGCTCAGGTATGTGCTTGCATTCTGACGCCCGTGGCGGGGACTATGTTCAAAGCTCGTTTTTGTAAAGTTCGGCCTTGAGCACATTGTATCTGTTCTCAAGGGAGATATAGCCTGCAAGGCTGTCGTAGATATTGTCGGCTTCGGTATAATAGTCCATTATCGAAAATTGTCCGTTGGTTACGGCCTTCTTCAAAGCGTCGAGTGTATTGCGCATGAGGGGAAGGTCGTATTCCTTCAAGGCTTCTTCGAGTTCGGCCATCTCGTCATATTTGGCTCTCATTTCGGTTATCGAGCGGAGTCTGGCGCTTTCAAGGTTCGCTATCGCTGCCGTATGTCTCGCTTTTGCGGCCTTTGTCTTGTTCCTTCCCGAAAACAGCGGTACGGATATCCCGACGATGAAACCGTCGGATGCTTCGTCGAGGGCTGTGTTCCGTCTGTATCCTACTTCGAACTTGGGAAGCCAGTTCTGTCTGTTGACTTTGATCTCCTGCGCGGCGGCATCTACTGATGCTCCGGCCGAAACTATCGAAAGGTCGGCTCCTGAGATGTATTCGCAATACGATTCGAAGTCAGGCACTGCCGGCATCTGCGGGTATTCGGCCTCTTCCGGCATTTCCGGCGGAAGCCCTCCGTTCAGGGCCTGGAGCTGTTGGAGCGCCGTCCTTCGCGATGCTTCGTTCTGTGCCGCGAGGGTGCGTATTGTCATGCGTTCCATCTTGACTTTGTTCACTTCGATGACGGTCGCAGCTCCTTCTGAAAACTGTTTTTCCATCAGAGCCAGGAGCTCGTCCGCGTTCGCGAGCCTTGTGTCCAAAAGCCTTTTTTCCTTGTCGAGCCGGACGATTTCAAAGTAAAGGAGTTCGGCTTCCAGAAGTATGTCTCTGCGCTGCAGCGAATACAGGCTGTTGATTTCCTCGTTGCGACAGTCCCCCCATTTTTCCCTGGCGGCATATTGCGTTGGAAAATCGAATCCGAGCGATGCTACGAATTCCGAGCTCGATACTCCGTTTGTCCCGCTTGAGAAAAACGGGCTGTACGAAATCGAAAGATCCTGCTGGAGATTGTTTTCCGCCCGGATTTCAAGCATGGAGGCCTCGTTTTCATGGCGCAATGCCTGCAGGTCGAGATTGTTCCTTTCGATATTTGCGAGCAGAGTGTCTATTCCCTGCGCCATGCCTGTAAAAGGCATGACAGACAGGATGATTGTAAATATGTGAGATTTCATGTCGTTTACGCTTTTGTTTCTTGTCTTTTTTTCCTTCCTGTCATCCATTCGTATACGATCGGGATGATGAAGCCGTTGAGGAAAGTCGATGTAATGAGTCCTCCGAGGATTACTTTTGCCATAGGACTCTGGATTTCATTGCCGGGAAGGTCGCCTCTTAATGCCAGAGGTATGAGGGCGAGCGCTGTGGACAATGCTGTCATCAGTATCGGGTTCAGTCTGTCGAGAGAGCCGTGGATGATGTTGGCGCGCAGCTTTCCGGCATCTTCGTGTTCCAGCATGTTGTATCTGTTTATCAGCAGCATTCCGTTCCTGGTGGCAATGCCGAACAGGGAAATGAAACCTATTATTGCAGGGATGCTTATCTCTTTGGTGGTAAGCAGCAGGGCGAAGACTCCTCCGATCAGTGCGAGAGGCAGGTTCAGCAGCACTGCCCCGCTCTGCAAAGGATCCTTGAACTCCATGTACATCAGAAGGAAGATTACCACGATGCTCATGAGCGAGGTCAGAAGCAAGGTCCGGCTTGCGGCTCTTTCGCTCTCGAACTGTCCTCCGTATTCGATGTGGTAACCTTCAGGAAGCTCTATCTCGGAGTCGATGATTTTCTGTATGTCCTTTACGACGCCGAGCAGGTCGCGGCCGTCGGTGTTGGCCGAAATCACTATTTTCCTTTTGACATTTTCCCTGTTGATGGTGTTAGGTCCCGATGAAGATACGATGTCGGCCACATACGAAAGAGGTATCTTGCAGCCGTCGGCATCGTCTATCATCAGGTTGGCGATGTCTTCCATCGTACCCCTGTAAGCCTCATCGGCCCTGACTACGAGATTGAAGCTCTTTCCGTCTTCGTATACCTGCGAAACGGTCTCTCCTGCCATGTTCACTGTGATGAATTCATAGAAAGCAGGGAGGGATATGCCGTATTTGGCCAACATTTCTTCGCGCGGCTCGATTTTCAATTCCGGCCGCTCTACTTGCTGCTCGACATTCAGGTCGGCTATGCCTTCGACGGCGCTTATCTTTTCTTTGATGAGATTCCCTATGCGGAACATTTCGTTCAGATTGTCGCCGAAAAGCTTGATGGCGATGCTTGCCTGAGTGCCGCTGAGCATGGCATCGATGCGGTGGCT
>DEPW01000136.1:0-485 GCA_002358965.1 Bacteroidales bacterium UBA3382 | reverse complement strand
ATCTCGGACACATTCACCCCGAGTGCGTGCTCGTCCAGTTCCGCACGGCCTGTCTTTCTTGCCACTGTCTGTATTTCCGGTATGCTCAAAAGCAGCTGTTCGGCCTGGCGTCCTATCCTGTCGGACTCTTCGAGCGAGATTCCTGGCATCGAACTGATGTTTATGGTGAACGAGCCTTCGTTGAAGGCCGGGAGGAAGCTCCTTCCCAAAGTAAAGAACAGCCCGAGGGCGACGGCGAACAGGGCAAGCGTTAATCCGACTACCGGCATCTTATGGTCGAGAGCCCATGAAAGCGCAGTGCGGTAGTGTCCCTTGAGCCATCTTGCAATGAACGCCTCTTTCGGCGCACTGCCGTCCTTTTTCCCCCTCCCGAGCAGATAGCTGCACAATACGGGCGTAAGGGTCAGGGCTACAATCGTGGATGCCAGAAGGGCGACGATGAAGGCTACTCCGAGGGGTATGAGCATACGCCCTTCCATACCGCT
>DEPW01000042.1:3638-4938 GCA_002358965.1 Bacteroidales bacterium UBA3382 | reverse complement strand
TGATTTTTTAGTGGACACTAATGGGATAATTTATTACTTTTACGCAGATTTTTAATTTTGTGACAATGAAAACTATCCGTATCCTATCCCTTGTCGTTTCAGCGGCTTTTCTTGCCGTATCCTGCAATTCCGGAAACTTTGCCGGGAAGCCTTACGAGGTGAAGGTTTCGGGATGGGGCATAGATTTCCTGCCGGACAGTTCATACGCGCTTGTGTGGGAGCGTGGAGATGACATCAGATTCGACCCGGCCGTTGCATATTCGTTCATAACCGGCGGAAAGTTCGAGCTTTCCTTTACCGATTCGCTCGTGCGTACCTATGATCTGTATTTGTTTGAAGATTTGTCCTTGCCGAGCCAGATGCAGTTTTTCCAGTTTTTCTCGGACAAGGTGCCTGTGAAGTTCACTTTCAGCAATGGGAACGGGAGCATCCGCGCTGATGTCGATGCAAGTGAGGAAAATGAAGAGATATATGTTTACAGGAACAAGTGGGATGAAATATTCAGGGTTCCGGACAGCCTGTACAATGAATATTTTGAATATATAAATGAAAAATACATCGAGCCCGAAGCGGATTTTCCCGAGGAAGGTACCGACGAGTACGACAGGTTGAAGGCTTGGACGGATTCGATTGCGGAAATAGAGGAAAAGATATCCCCGTTATATCAGGAATGGCAATTGGACAGGATGAGGACTCACAAATCATTGGCGGCTTTGGAAAAGATAACGAGAGTGCTTGAATCGGAAATCGGAGACATTACCATAGATGCTGCCTATGACAGCCTGAGCCCTGTATATCTTGAACTTTTCAACGAGTATAAGGAGATTTATCCGGACAATCCGATGGTAAGGTCGATAGAAAGTAAGCTGGCAGTAATGGAATCTTTGCGACCCGGCAAACCCGCTCCCGATTTTTCCGCCCCTTCTCTTGACGGTAGCCGCCATTCTCTTTCAGATCTGATAGAAGGCAAGGTCGCAGTGCTCGACTGCTGGGCTTCATGGTGCGCTCCGTGCCGCAGGCATTCAATGGAGCTGATACCTCTCTATGAAAAATACAAGGACAAGGGCTTTACTGTTGTAAGTGTGGCCCGTGAATATGAAAACCTGGATGACATGAATGCCGCGATTGAAAGCGACGGCTATCCGTGGATTCAGCTCTATGACCTTGACGGCGCAGAGGGCGTATGGCCCCTTTACGGCCTGTCTGATGCCGGCGGAGGGATTTTCCTGATAGACGGGGACGGGAAGATAGTCAGGCATGTCCGGGAAATAAGTGAGGTTGAAGAATATCTGAAGGAAAA
>DEPW01000042.1:306-3568 GCA_002358965.1 Bacteroidales bacterium UBA3382 | reverse complement strand
TCAGAAAACCCGGTTGCAATTGTGTGATTCGCCATATTTTCATTATCTTGCAATGTTTTATTGAAAACAGGCGATTTGCACTATGAAAGGAATAGTTTTGGCCGGAGGGTCGGGGACGAGGCTTTACCCGATAACCAAGGGTGTCAGCAAACAGTTGCTGCCGATTTACGACAAGCCGATGGTGTATTATCCAGTATCCACCCTGATGCAGGCCGGGATAAGGGACATACTCGTGATTTCCACTCCGGAGGACTTGCCGGCTTTCCGCCGCCTTCTCGGTGACGGAAGCGATTTCGGTGTTCGGTTCTCGTATGCCGAGCAGCCTTCTCCAGACGGGCTCGCACAGGCTTTCATCATAGGTGAGGAGTTCATCGGGGACGATGCCGCCTGCCTTGTGCTCGGAGACAATATATTTTACGGTTCGGGTTTTCCTGCAATGCTCGAAGAGGCCGTGAGGACGGCCGAGCGGGAAAGCAAGGCGACAATCTTCGGCTACAGGGTGAGCGATCCCCAAAGGTACGGTGTGGCGGAGTTCGACAAGGACTGGAATGTGCTGTCGATAGAGGAAAAACCCGCAGAGCCCAAGTCCGATTATGCCGTCGTAGGGCTTTATTTTTATCCAAACAAGGTGGTGGATGTGGCCAAGCATGTCAGACCGTCCGCCCGCGGAGAGCTTGAGATAACGACAGTCAATCAGAAATTCCTCGAAGACAGGCAGCTGAAGATGCAGATCCTCGACCGCGGGTTCGCATGGCTGGATACCGGAACGCACGATTCGCTTGCGGAGGCCTCGATCTTCGTGGAAGTCATCGAAAAACGCCAGGGGGTGAAAATCGCCTGCCTTGAAGAAATAGCCTATATGAACGGCTGGATTTCCGAAGAGCATCTCCGCAAGGTAGCGCAGCCTATGGCCAGGAACCAGTATGGAAAATATCTCCTCGAACTGGTAGAACGAGGTAAGGACCCGCGTACCGGACGGTGAACGGGCGATTGACGTTTATTGATTGAGATGAAGATACTTAAATTCGATATAGACGGGCCTTTCATCATAGAGCCCGCGGTTTACGGCGACAGCAGGGGATATTTCTTTGAAAGTTATTCGCGGCGTGCGCTGGAAGCCGCATATAAAGAGGCTTTCGGGAGGGATTTCGGCGTCGGTTTCGTCCAGGACAACGAGTCGTTTTCCCGTTACGGGGTGGTGCGCGGCCTGCATTTCCAGAAAGGGGAACACTCCCAGGCCAAACTCGTGCGCGTAGTTAGCGGCAGGGTCTTCGATGTCGCCGTTGACATCCGTGCCGGTTCGGAGACTTTCGGGAAATATGTATCCGTCGTGCTGTCGGGGGAGGACAAGCGGCAGCTGTTCATCCCGAGGGGGTTCGCCCACGGTTTTGCGGTGCTGTCGGAAACGGCGGTTTTCCAGTACAAGTGCGACAACTATTATTGTCCGTCCTCGGAAGGCGGCATCATCTGGAACGACCCGGAGATAGGCATCCGGTGGCCGCTCCCGGAAAATGACATGGTATTTTCGGAAAAAGACCTGAAGCATCCAGGGCTTGCAGATTTGATTTAAAACCGAACGATGCAATCATGAACATACTTGTAGCAGGGGCCTGTGGGCAGTTGGGCCGTGAATTGAGGGAGATAGCCCCTCTGTCGGAAAACAATTATTTTTTCGCCGACCTCAGACAGGAAGAAGGGGTGGAAGCGTTGGACATCTGCGACGGGAAGGCCGTCGGGGAAATACTCGCCAGGCATGATGTGCAGGTACTGCTGAACTGTGTCGCCTATACCGATGTCGAAGGGGCGGAATCGGACGAAGCGGCGGCATTCAGGGTAAATGCGGCGGCTCCCGGGATGTTGGCTGAGATTTGCCGGGAAACGGATGTCTTCCTGATACACATTTCGACTGATTTCGTCTTTGACGGGCGGAGCAGCCTGCCTTATACCGAAGAAGACAGCCCCGCCCCTTTGTCGGTGTACGGAAAGACCAAACTCGAAGGTGACAGGCGCATCATGGCAAGCGGCTGCGATCATCTGATATTCAGGACCTCGTGGCTTTACAGCCGTTTCGGGAACAATTTCATCATGAAGATCCGGGACCTTTGCATGAAACATGACAGCATAAAGGTGGTGATAGACCAGATCGGCAATCCGACAAACGCCGCCGACCTTGCCGGTTTCCTTTTCGACATGATCGAGAACCGGAGTTTCATGGAACATCGCGGACTTTACAACTATTCCGGCGAGGGTGTGTGTTCGCGTTACGACCTCGCCTGCGCCGTCAGGGACCTTTACGGGCTGGATTGCGCCATACTTCCGTGCCGCAGCGGCGAATTTCCGACAAAGGCGGTTCGTCCGGCCAACTCGGCTTTGGACAAGTCTGCGTTGAGGCGCGATTTCTCGACAGATATCCCGAACTGGAGGGATTCTCTGGAAACGATGGTCTTTGAAGATATGTCGCGCGGAGAGAAGCTGTTTTGAGATTTGTATCGACAAAAATCCAAACAACCCGGGATTATGCTCGGAAAATTGAAAACTGTTTTTAATTTTGCGTTTTGATACAAAACTGTTGATTTGCCGGTATGAAAATAGTCGTTGTAGGAACAGGATATGTCGGTCTGGTTTCGGGAAGCTGTTTTGCCGAAATGGGTGTGACCGTGGCTTGCGTCGATGTCGATGAGGCAAAGATAGCCCGTATTTCGCGTGGCGACATCCCTATCTATGAACCCGGGCTTGACGAACTCGTAGAGAGGAATGTGAGGGAAGGCCGCCTTTCGTTTACTACGCAGCTGTCCGAGGCGATGAAAGACGCCGAGATAGTTTTCATAGCGGTAGGCACTCCTCAGGACGAGGACGGTTCGGCGGATCTTAGCTATGTCATGGAAGTTGCCGGCCAGATAGGCGAATGCATGGAACACTATGTGCTGGTGGTCACCAAAAGCACTGTCCCTGTGGGGTCTTCGGAGAAAGTCCGTGCGCGTATAGAGGAAGTGTTGGCCGAAAGGAATGCGGATATCCGTTTCGATGTGGCTTCCAATCCCGAGTTCCTGAAAGAAGGGAGCGCGGTGAAGGATTTCATGAGTCCGGACAGGGTAGTGGTGGGCGTCGATTCCGAAAAGGCGCAGCAACTCATGACGACACTCTACAGACCGTTCCTGCTGAACAATTTCAGGGTGATTTTCACCGACATACCTTCGGCCGAGATGATCAAATACGCGGCAAATTCGATGCTTGCCACACGCATCAGTTTCATGAACGACAT
>DEPW01000042.1:0-189 GCA_002358965.1 Bacteroidales bacterium UBA3382 | reverse complement strand
TATCAAGGCTTTGATACATACGGCAGAGCAGAAAGGCTACGAGATGTCCGTGCTGAAAGCCGTCGACTATGTGAACGACAGGCAAAAGGAAGTGCTGTTCAGGAAACTCATGAGGTATTACGGCGCTGATCTGTCCGGCAAGAGGATAGCGATATGGGGACTCTCTTTCAAGCCGGAGACCGATGACAT
>DEPW01000141.1:8726-18284 GCA_002358965.1 Bacteroidales bacterium UBA3382 | reverse complement strand
AACGCATATTTCCCGTTGTTCATCCCTAAATCGTTCTTAAGCCGGGAAGCCGAACATGTGGAAGGCTTTGCCAAAGAGTGCGCTGTCGTGACCCATCACCGTCTGATGAACAATCCCGACGGTACCGGAGTGGTCGTGGATCCTTCGGCGAAACTGGAAGAGGAGCTGATAGTGCGTCCGACTTCCGAGACAATCATCTGGAATACCTACAAAAACTGGATAAAATCATGGCGGGACCTTCCGATTCTGTGCAACCAATGGGCGAATGTCGTTAGATGGGAGATGCGTACGAGGCTTTTCCTCCGTACCGCGGAGTTCCTTTGGCAGGAAGGCCATACGGCCCATGCGACCGAGCGGGAAGCCGTGGAAGAGACTGAAAAGATGGTCAATGTGTATGCGGATTTTGCCAGGAATTTCATGGCGATGCCGGTAATCGTAGGCCATAAGAGCGCTCACGAGCGTTTTGCCGGTGCTGTCGATACCATGTGCATCGAAGCGATGATGCAGGACGGCAAGGCTCTGCAGGCAGGTACTTCGCATTTCCTCGGACAGAATTTCGCCAAAGCCTTCGATGTCAAATATGCCAACAAAGACGGCCAGCTCGAATACGTATGGGCTACTTCGTGGGGGGTGTCGACAAGGCTTATGGGCGCATTGATAATGGCGCACGGGGATGACAACGGTCTTGTGCTTCCTCCGAAACTCGCGCCTATACAGGTGGTGATGGTGCCTATCTTCAAAAGTCAGCAGGAGATGGACAATATCCTCTCGAAGATGAAGGAAATAGCGGACGCTCTCAAAGCCAAAGGCATAAGTTACAAGATAGACGACAGGGACAACCTGCGGCCAGGCTTCAAGTTTTCGGAATGGGAACTCAAGGGCGTTCCGGTAAGGATAGCCATCGGCCCGAGGGACCTCGAAAACGGAGTGGTCGAGATTTCGCGCAGGGATACCCTCTTCAAGGAGAGCGTGCCTCAGGAAGGCCTGGCCGACAGGATAGCGGCACTTCTGGATGAAATCCAGCAAAACATTTACGCGAAGGCTCTCGCTTTCCGTGACAGCAACATAGTCAAGGTGGATACTTGGGACGAGTTCAAGGAAAGGATCGCCCAGGGCGGCTTCCTCCTCTGCCATTGGGACGGGACCGAAGAGACCGAAGAGCGCATCAAGGAAGAGACCAAGGCCACGATCCGTTGCATACCTGTCGATACGGCGGTATGCGAAGAAGAGGGAAAATGCATCTATTCGGGCCGTCCGTCGCACAGAAGGGTAGTTTTCGCAATCGCATATTGATCTCAAATCAAATATCGTGAAAAAATTAATCTTTACATCACTTGTTCTTGCAATCGCATCCGTGTACGGCTTCGCATCGGAAGTGCGCACTGTCTTGCGTGATGCGGCAGATACCGGGACCGCAGTGGCGGATACCGTCCAGTCTGAGGAAATATATGAGGTGGCTTCCGAGATTGCCGAAGAATTCGAGTCCGCAGAGGCGGTCGAGCCTGTCGTGGAAAAGCCCAAATATTGGACCAAGGGCATTACCACCCAGATAGGTTTTTCGCAGGTCGGCATATCCCAGTGGGCCGACGGTGCCAACCAGTCGCTGTCGTTCAACTCGTTCATAGACGCTTTTGCAAACTATGCCAAAGACAAAATCATCTGGGAAACGAGGCTTCAGCTCGCCTATGGCATGGTGACCGACATAGACGACGGATTTACCAAGAAGTCCGACGACAATATCCAGCTCGACAGCAAGTTCGGTTACAATGTGTCGAAAGACCTGTACCTGTCGGCCCAGTATTCGTTCAAGACCCAGTTTACAAACGGCTACAAATATGATGGCAATACGATCGTCAGCAAGGAGTCCGCGTTCATGTCGCCGGGATATACCAACCTTGCCCTCGGTATCGACTATAAGCCATTGAAGTGGCTCAGCCTCAATTTCGCACCTCTCACCGGAGGCGTGGTGATAGTCAACGATCCCGCGCTGAGGGAAAAATACGGCAACTACAAGACGGCGGAAGACGGCAGCCTGATAACCATGCCTGTCAAGTTCGAGCTCGGTGCCCAGCTGAAACTCGACCTGAAGGTCAAGATCGGTTCGAACTTCGATTTCGCCTCATACCTGACATTGTTTTCCGACTATCTGGACAAACCTCAGAATATCAGGGTGAACTGGGATACCGTGACCGATTTCAAGATTAACAAGTTCTTCGCGATCAATTTCCGTACTTATCTGATATATGATGACGATATCATGATAAAGGACGCCAAGAATCCGGATGCTCCTGCCAAGCAGCGTGTCCAGTTCAAGGAAATATTCACTATCGGGTTCACCTATTCGTTCGGGGCGTAGCGTTTTGTCCCGTATATGCGCATAGCTGCAATGGCCGACCTGCAATACAGATTCAATCAGAACATGCGGAAGCTTGGAGCTCCGGCGGTATTGCTGGCTGTCAGCGGCGGCGCGGATTCCATGACAATGGCTGAAATGGCGGCGGCCTGTCCTTATATCGGCAGGCTTGCCGTAGCCCATTGCAATTTTTCCCTTCGCGCGCACGAGAGCGACGGTGACGAGGCTCTGGTAAAGGAATGGTCCGAGAGGCATCGTCTTCCGTTTTACCGTATCCGTTTCGATACTGTCGGATATGCGCGCGGGCGGTCGCTGTCGGTCGAGATGGCTGCCAGGGAGTTGAGGTACGATTGGTTCGGAAAGCTGCTCGACAGCGAGGGGTTCGATTATGTGGCGGTAGCGCACAATATGAACGACAATGCCGAGACCCTTGTGCTGAATCTGCTGCGCGGGACCGGAGTGAAGGGGGCGTCCGGGATGAAGGCATTGAGCGGAAGGGTGTTGCGTCCGATGCTCATGTTTTCCCGTCAGGAGATAGAGGCGTTCGCCGCAGCCAAGAAGGTACCGTACAGGAACGACAGTACGAATTTTTCTTCCGAATACAAGCGGAACCGCATACGCAACGAAGTCTTTCCGATTTTCGGAAAGATCAACCCGTCTTTTCTGAAGACCCTCGTTTCGGACATGGGGTATTTTTCCGAAGTCTCGGATTTCGTGGATTCATATATTGAAAGTCTCGGGGAAGGGCCTTCCGTCGACATATCTGCACTGGAAAGGAGCGGCATTCCCTCTTATGCTTTGTTCAGGGTGGCCGAGCGGTACGGTTTCGGTTCGGCGCAGTGCAGGGATATCGAGCGGGCGGCTTACGGCGGAGGTACCGGAAAGCATTTCATCTCGTCTTCGCATTTCGCACTCGTCGACAGGGGACGGCTGCTCTTCTATCCTTTGGATCAGGTCCCGGCATCTGTCGGCGGAAAGGCGGTCCAGGAAGATGTGATTGTCACGGAAGATGAGTTGCGCTCCCAGGACTCGCCGCTGTGTGTCCGGTTTTACTCTTCCCGGGTGTGCCTGGATGTCCGGCCTTCCGCCTGGATAGGGGACTTTGCCGACGGAAAGCTGTATCTCGATGCCGGGAAAATCTCTTTCCCGTTGAGGTTGAGGCAGTGGCGGGCCTCGGACAGGATGCGCCCTTTCGGAATGAAAGGCTGGAGGAAACTCAGCGACATATTTTCGGATGCGAAGTTGACCATAGTCGAAAAGGCTTCGGTGCCTGTCGTCGAGGACGCTTCGGGAGCGGTCCTCGCCGTAGCCGGCCTTCGGAGTTCGGAGGATTTCAGAGTGTCTGCGTCTTCGTCCGAAGTGGCTGTCATTTCTTTGCGAGATCCTGCTTGATGTGGCAGATGTAGGACGGCGTCACGCCGAGATATGAGGCGATGGTCTTCATCGGCACGGCCTGGATGATGTCAGGACGGTTCTTTATCAATGCAAGATAGCGCTCCTTTGCTGTCCCGTTTATCAGGGACGATTTCATTTCCAGTGAAAATATCTGTCCCATCGCTATGACGACCTCCTTGTCGGCGTTGAAATACGAGAGTTTGAGAAGCCCGGTCTTTACCAAATAAATGTTTCGGTTCACCGTCCCGTGCTCGATTATGTTTTCCTTTGCTTTCAGGCTTATTTCGGACATTTCCGACAAAAGCATGTCCATCAGTTGTTCGGACGGGGCGATAGTGTGGGCCGGCTCCGAAGACGGCTGGATAGGCGGTTTCACTTATCCGGAATCGGGGAAGGTGGCTTTCAATGTGGAGCCCAACCTGTCGTATGAGGAGCGTACAGGGATGGTCGTGCTGGACGGCATAATGAATTATTATGTCAGCCTCACGGATCTTCCTTACAGCGATGCCGGGAATGCCGTTCCGGGGTCTACCTATTATGTCTTCGACATATATACTTCCGCAGTGCCGGAAAATAAGGAAAAGATCGCAGTTCCCGAAGGGGCCTATGTGCTCGGTGACGCTTCGGACGGGACATTCGCGGAAGGAAATTCGCGCTGGTTCGTATTCGACGCTACCGGTGAAGGATATGCGGAAAACGCAATTTTCACCTCCGGCACGCTTACGGTCTCCAAAGACGGAAGCGGTTACCGGTATGAAGCCGAGCTGGTGGACGGGTATGGGAATACGCACCTGGTGACTTATTCCGGCTCTGTGCAGTTGGTGGATTACAGCCCGGTAATGTCTACTCTGACATCCGACTATCAGGCCGATATGGAAGGCGCGATATGCGATGGCGAATATTATGGGGACTATTTCGGTACGGGCACGGCCAATTGGACGATATACATTTATCAGCAAGGGTCTCTGACCGGCGATTGTCTCAAATTGGAACTTCTGACCGATCCGTCTTTCACTCCCGAAACCGGATTCCCGGAGGGGCGCCTCTTACCGACGGAACCATAGACATCGTGGCGAACGGCGACGGTACTTATACGATAACTCTCGATTGCATAGACAATCTCGATCAGCCTAACAGGATAACCGCCGAATGGACCGGCGTTCCGGTGCTGATGGATGCCTCTGCTTCGGAGCCGTAGAGGTCGCCTGCGATATGGCGGAAAACAGGAAAAGCGGAGGGCCGGTGTCGTGAAAACAAGCCGGCCCTCCGTATTTTGTCATGTCGATCCCTGTCGGGGAAAAGGCATTCAGAAGGTGAATTCGTAATCCCAAGGAAGCCTTGCGTATATTTTGCCTGAGACTTCTTCCAGACTGCGGTAAGCGCTTTCGAAAGGCGAATCGAACATTGCCCCGGCACCGTAAAACTGTTCGAGCAGCATTTCGAACTGTGTCATAGGCTTAGGATACTGTATCACCTCGTAATCCGAGTATCCTGAATGTTCGGCGGCATATTCGAGAGCGTCGGCAAGTCCTCCTATCTCATCGACGAGACCTATTTCAAGGGCTTCAGTGCCTGCCCATACCCGGCCTTGCGCTATCTCGTCCACATATTCGACATCAAGGCCGCGCCCCTGCGATACCAGCCTTGTGAAATCCGTGTAGATCGTATCCACCGAAGCCTGCATGTAACGCTGTTCGTCGGCATCCAAAGGTCTCATCATGTTGAACATGTCCGCGTGTTCGTGTGTCTTTACTGTAAATATGTTGAGGTGGGCCTTGTCGCGTATGGCATCGCCGATGTCCGGTATCATGCTGAATACCCCGATGCTTCCGGTAAGCGTGGTGGCATCCGAGAAGATGTAGTCGCAGTTCGCCGAAATCCAGTAGCCTCCCGATGCGGCGTACGAACCGTACGACGCTATGACTGTGCGGCCCTGTTCGCGGATAAGGTCGATTTCGCGTTTGATTTTTTCGGCTGCGCTAACACTTCCTCCCGGAGAATTGATGCGGAACACTATCGTCCTGATTGTGGTGTCTCTTCTGATTTCGGCAAGCTGTTCCGAGAATGAATCACCTCCGATGTTGTCGGTCGATTTTCCTTCCACAATCTCTCCGTCGGCATATACGAGGGCGATCTTGTTTTTCGAAACGGCCGGTACGGTATTGACGGCATAATCGTCGAACGGTATGAAGCTCAAGTCTTTTTCGTCCTCAACCCCGTAAAGGGTGCAGAGCCTTTCGGCCATCTGGTCTTTTGTCGCCGTGCCGTCGATCAGGCCGCATTCCATGAAATCTTCAGGAGATTCGAGACGCAGGCCGTTCAGCATGTCGTCGAGCTGTTCGATGGTGATGCCGCGTGCCGTTGCGATTTCACCTCCGAGGCTTTCCCATATCGCATCGAGCATCTCTTCGTTCTGCTTTCGGTTTTCAGGACTCATTTCGCTCTTGATGTACGGTTCGCCGGCGGATTTGTATTTTCCGTGCCTTATGAGCTGGATGTTTATGCCGAGCTCGTCAAGCAGGTCTTTGAAATAGATCATCTGGCTTCCCAGCCCGAGTATCATCCCGCTCCCGTAAGGGGCCATGTATATCTTGTCTGAAACCGAAGCAAGATAGTAGCTTCCCAGGGTAGGCGTCTGGGTGAACGAAACTATTGCCTTGCCGCTCGAACGGAATCTTTCGAGGGCGTTCCTGATTTCCTCCATCGATGCTATCGAACCGGCGAAATTGTCCGGCTGCATGTAGATGAATTTCACACCAGGGTCTTCTGCGGCCCTTTCTATGGCCTTGATGGCGTCGTAGATCGTCGTGGTTCCCGACGGTTCGCCCTGCAGCAGCGACAAGACCGAGACAGGTACGGTCTTTTCGGAGATGATGTTCTTGAAATCCAGTTTAAGTATTCCTGTTTCAGGAACTGCCGGTGTGGACGGCTGGCCGAGGAGTGCGATCGAGCCGATGAAACCGATGCAGACCATCACGGCAATGAAAAGTGCGATTGCGCATCCGAGGAAAGATGCAAGGAGTGTTTTTAGGAATTTCATATGTCGTTAAAATTAGTGTTGTTTCCAATGTGGCGGGTCTCAGTCTGCAAAGTTAAAGAAAAAAATAAAACGGTTATCCGCAAAATTGCCCCTTGCAAGCCGCCTGCCTGTCGGTGAGGTATCGTCTGCGGTAGCCTGCCGGTCGCAGATGCCTTGGTTTGGGGGCACGCCCCGACTTAATGCAAACGCATTACTACTTACTGATACACAGTAATTTATGAGTGTAATAATTTTTAATAGGTGTGGATTCCGAGGGGTTCGGAACCCCCTCTGCTCCACAGCCAAATTTTGGCATACCTGTCGTTAATTGTTGATTTCCAACAAATTGCGGCAGTGGAAATTAAGTCGGGGCGTGGCCGCACTCCGTCTCGAACATCTCTTCGACGGACAAGTGGCAATGAAGATTAAGTCGGGGTGTGGACTTGTGCCTTGCAGTCCCGCTTATGCCACCTTGCGCCCCGGCTTCCTTGCACATCCGGCAGGCGGATTCCGTCAGAAACTGAACCCTCTGCCATACGGTGTTTTTGTGAATGGGTTGATAATCAGTTGATTGCAGAAATATCGAGATGCCTCAGGGTACCATTTTTCCCACCCTTGTCCATGCTGGTGTTATGGTAAAATACTGATAGTTAATTAGTTAGTCATGCGAGCGGATGGCAGAGGGTTCGGTTTTGATTCGGTCCGGACGGGGTAAGCGTGCTTTCGCAGGGGAGGTGAGTATCCCGGCAGGCCCTGGGGGTAATCTTGCGGATAATCATATATATAAATAGCTTATCACTCGTTATTACAAAAGGCATCCAGCGAAGCATGTGTCTTGTAACCGGAAGATCTTACCTCGATGGGACTTACCTTGTCCCCGTCCGCTTCCAATGCAGCAGTTGTTCGTATATTTTTCTTTTGAATATCATTTATGATGTTGTTGGCAAGTATAAAAGATAGCACATAATTGCACGAATCTCAAAATCACGGCAGCGCGGCAATGTCAAATTGTCCATGGAAGGGCAAAAAAAAGGAGCCGCGTTGCGACTCCCCTTGTATCGTTTTGGCAATCTATCCTTACATTCCGCAGCCGAGGATTCCGTTGGCTTTCAGGCATGCTGCGATTGCAGTGGCAGTGAAACCGAGGAAGATGATGGTAGCGAAGATGTATGAGAGGACTTTGAGCCTCTTGATCCAGATCTTGTTGTTGAAGCCTATGGTATGGAATGCGCTCCAAAATCCGTGCGTGAGGTGGAACCACAGGGCTGCGAACCATACGATGTATATGACAGTCATCCACCATGGCTTGAAAGTTTCGAGGAGCAGGCCGTAAGCGCCGTAAGGGCCGTAAGAGAGCGCCAGCTCTTCATGGGACATGCCCTGGAACTGTTTCAGCTGCATGTCTGCCCAGAAATGCGTAAGGTGGAAGACGAGGAGTCCGAGGACGATTACTCCGAGCACGAACATGTTCTTGGCAGCGAATCCGTCGGAAGCGCCTTTGTGGGAGATGGCGTAGCGGTCGTTTCCACGAGCCTTCAGGTTGCCGAGGGTAAGGACTATCGCGTAGATGATGTGGATGATGAATCCGAGCGCGAGTACAGGCACGATTACCGTGATTACAGGCAAGGCCATGAAGTCACATCCGGCATTGAACGCTTCAGGACTGATGAGCGACAATGAGTTGATAGTTACATGAATGAGAAGGAACAGGATCAGGAACAATCCGCTGATGCTCATTATGAGCTTCTTTCCGATAGATGATTTGAAAATGGTAGCCATATTGTTGTTTTAATTTTATTATTAATCACGCTTACGACCTGCAAAGATAAAGTCTAATTTGCAAATTTCATAATATAGGAATAACTTTGTTTGGCATTTTGATTTTACCGATATGGATTACAAAAGAGTTTTACTGAAACTGAGCGGAGAGAGCCTGGGAGGGGATAAGGGCGTAGGCATTGATGAGCAACGCCTTGCGGATTATGCATCGGAAATCGCCTCTGTGGTCCGCCGAGGGGTGCAGGTAGCCATCGTCATCGGAGGCGGGAATATATTCCGCGGCTTGCAGGGGACAGGGAAGGGTTTCGACCGTGTGGACGGCGACAAGATGGGGATGCTGGCCACGGTCATCAACAGTCTCGGCCTGGCCATGGCCCTGCGCAGCGAAGGCCTTGACGCTAAAGTCTTCACGGCGACGCCCATGGAACCCATAGCAAGGTATTACAACCGCGATGCCGTTACGGATTTCCTGTCTGCCGGAGGAGTGGCCCTGCTCGCCGGAGGAACCGGCAACCCGTTCTTCACGACGGATTCGGGAGCTGCTCTGAGGGCTCTGGAGATCCATGCGGATGTCCTTCTGAAAGGAACCAGGGTAGACGGCGTATATACTGCCGACCCGGAGAAGGACCCTTCCGCTGTCAAATATGATGAGCTGTCTTTCGGCGAGGCTATGGGAAAAGGTCTGAAAGTAATGGATATGACGGCATTTGCGCTTTGCCGGGAGGGAAACATGCCTGTGATCGTATTCGACATGAACGCGAAAGGCAATCTTTCCGAAGTCGTCGGCGGAGGCAAATGCGGCACATATGTCCACCCGTAGCGGCCGGATTGCCGATTGTCCTGAAACTTAATTTTTAATACTATGATAGAGAGAGCTAAAGAAATCCTTGCCGGCGTCAAGGTGAAAATGTCCGACGCCGCAACTCATCTTGAAGAAGATCTGAAGACCTACCGTGTAGGAAAGGCCAACCCTGCGATATTCAACAATGTACTTGTGGATTATTACGGCTCC
>DEPW01000141.1:1121-8710 GCA_002358965.1 Bacteroidales bacterium UBA3382 | reverse complement strand
CCGCAGATAGCGTCGATTACGGTTCCTGACGCAAAGACGATACTGATCCAGCCGTGGGAGAAAAAGATGATCCAGGCAATCGAAAAGGCCATTTACGATGCCAATATCGGTTTCACTCCGCAGAATAACGGCGAGCAGATCCGTTGCAATGTGCCTCCTTTGACGGAAGAAAGGCGCAAAGAGCTCATCAAGAAGGCTAAAGCAGCCGGTGAAGAGGCAAAGGTCAGTGTACGCAATGCGCGTAAGAACGGTATCGACCAGCTCAAGAAAGCCCAGAAAGAGGGGATGCCCGAGGATCTCGTAAAGGATTACGAGCAGAATATCCAGAAAGAGACAGACGCTTTCGTGAAGAAGATCGACGAAATACTTGCCGCCAAAGAGAAAGACATACTTACTGTCTGAATATGGACAGGAGCAGGTTTGACGGATGGGGGACGGCGTTCGAAACCATGTCCGGACCGGTGGTCGTGGCCGGTCCTTGCAGTGCTGAAAGCCGCTCCCAGGTCATGGCTACCGCCGCGGCCTTGAAATCCGCCGGAATAGTCCTTTTCAGGGCGGGGGTATGGAAGCCAAGGACCCGTCCTGGGACTTTCGAGGGAATCGGGGAGCCTGCCTTGGAGTGGCTCTCCGAAGCCGGCAGGGCCACAGGGCTCAAGGTCGGGACAGAAGTGGCTTCGCCCCGTCATGTCGAGGCCGTGCTTGCGGCAGGCCTTGATTTCGTATGGGTGGGGGCAAGGACTACCGCCAATCCTTTCCTCGTACAGGAAATAGCCGACTCTCTCAAGGAAGCGGACATCCCGGTCTTCGTCAAGAACCCGGTCAGCCCCGATACGGATTTGTGGGCCGGGGCGATAGAGCGTTTCCGCCGGTCGGGGATAACGCGCATAGCCGCAATACATCGCGGAGTCACCTCCTATTCCAAGCTCCTTTACAGGAACGACCCGCATTGGCAGATGGCGATCGCCCTGCGGCTCAAATATCCGCGTCTGCCGATGTTCTGCGACCCGAGCCACATGGCGGGAGACAGAAAGTATGTCCCTGAAATTTCCGAAAAGGCCATGAATCTCGATTTCGACGGCCTGTTCGTCGAATCCCATATAGAGCCGGACAAGGCTTTGAGCGATGCCGCCCAGCAGCTTACGCCCGAAGGGCTGAAGGCTTTGCTTGTCTCATTGGTGCCGAAGACCGTCGACTGCGACAGCAGGCATTATCACGAAAGCATCGACCAGCTCCGTGCAAGGATAGACGAAATAGACGACAGCCTGGTCTCCCTGCTTGCCGACAGGATGGAAGCAAGCGGAAAAATAGGCAGGTACAAGAGGGAAAATTCGATTTCGATACTGCAGGGCGGTCGTTGGGACGCCGTCATGTCCAGAGTGCTGTCACAGGCCGAGGCTTACGGTCTCGACCCCGACTTCGTCAAAGACATCTTCGACCGCATCCACAGGGCTTCCATCGAGAAGCAGGAGTGAATCCATCGCCTTTCGCAAGGCCTTCTCACAGGCCGGGCAGAATTGTTTTCCGAGCCTTGCCATCCTGCAATAGCGCGAATCGCCGTCAGTGCGGCACGGTATGTAGGCCGCGACGCTTCCGTCGGCCCTTTCCAAAGGATATGTTCCGGTCCCCGGTGTTCCGAGCCAGGGCGCATTGTCTGCTTCCAGCGTGACATTCGGGAATTCTCCCAAAAATCCGTCTCCCGACCAGTATTCGTCGCCGAGCCCTCCTATCGAATGCCCCAGCTCGTGAACCAGGATTTCAGGAGCCATCGGATGCCTTGACACCAGAGTGATGTCCCCGCCTCCGCCACCGTATTGCTCGGTGTTGACGCAAAGGCAGATGAAGTCGCACTCGGGTACGATGTCCCGTATGAAAGTTTCGCACATGGCGATGTCTTCCGGAATGAAGAGCCTCTCTATTCCGTAGTTCTCGGCAGTCACCTTGAAAAATGTATCTTCCCCCTCGGATGCCACGAATACCGAATAGATGTTGAAGCGGTCGGCATATTCGTCGAAAGGCGATGTGCCGAGAAAATATCCGGCGAGCCGTGCCGTCTCTTCGGAAAATGCATCCCTCTCGTTTTCGCGGTAGCCTTCGGAGGCAAAGACCAGGTCTATGAGACCTTCCCCATTGTATAGTAAGGTGTCGGCCTGTATCCCTTCCCGGCAGCTCCGGGCGTCTGCCGGGTGCAGAAATCCTGTGAACGCTGTCAAAACCAGAAAGGCTGCCCGCAATGCGGCAGGCAGCCTCTTTGACATTTCGTAATGACGCGTCTCTCCCACAGGTCTATTCCCTGATGGCTTTGATGCCAGGCAGCTCTATGCCTTCGAGGTATTCGAGCATGGCGCCTCCGCCCGTGGACACATAGCTTACTTTGTCGGCAAAGCCGAGTTTGTTGATCGCGGCTACCGAATCGCCGCCTCCTACGAGACTGTATGCTCCCTTGCCGGTGGCTTCGGCCACTATTTCGGCAATGGCTTCCGTGCCCTTGGCGAAATTAGGCATTTCGAACACTCCCATAGGGCCGTTCCAGAGCAGGGTCTTTGATGAAAGTATCACTTTTTTCCATTCGGCCACGCATTCCGGGGCTACATCCATCCCTGCCCAGCCTGCCTCGATGGCGTCGGCGCGGAACACTCTGGAAGGAGAGTCGTTGTCGAATCTCTGCGCAGCCACGACTTCAGTCGACAGGTAGATTGCAGTCCCTTTCGCCTTGGCCTTTTCGAGGATGCGCTTTGCCGTGTCCACATAGTCTTCCTCGAAGAGCGAGCCGCCTATTTCCCCGCCGATGGCTTTCTGGAAAGTAAAGGTCATGGCGCCCCCGATGATCATGTTGTCGGCGACATCCACGAGATGTTCGAGGATTCCGATCTTGCTTGACACTTTCGAGCCTCCGAGGATGACGGTGAGCGGCCTTTCCGGCGAACCGAGCACCTTGTCGAGGGCCTTGATTTCGCCTTCCATGAGATAACCGAACATCTTGTCGTTCGGGAAATATTTGGCTATCAGCGCTGTCGAAGCATGGGATCTGTGCGCTGTCCCGAAAGCGTCGTTGATGTAGCAGTCCGCATAAGAGGCGAGTTTGGCCGTGAAAGCTTTCTGGCTTTCCTTCAAAGCGGCTTTGGCCGCGTTTTTCTCTTCGTCCGAGGCGAATTCCCCTCTCGGTTTGCCTTCTTCTTCGGCATAAAAACGGAGGTTTTCGAGCAATAGCGTCTGTCCCGGCTTCAGTGCGGCCGCCTGGGCGTCTGCTTTCTGGCAGTCTTGGGCGAATTGCACCGGAGTACCGAGATATTTTTCGATGCAAGGTATCAGATGTTTCAAAGAATATTTTTCCGAAACGCCTTTCGGACGCCCCAGATGCGACATGATGATCAGAGCGCCTCCGCCTGCGAGTACCTTCTTCAGCGTCGGAATAGCGGCCCTGATGCGTGTGTCGTCGGTGATTGAATAGTTGTCATCCAGCGGGACATTGAAATCCACGCGGACGATGGCCTTCTTGCCTGTGAAATCGTAATTGTCAATATTTTGCATACAAAAAAATGTGTTAATGCGTCCGAATGCCGGACAACTACAAAGGTAGTCCATTTGTGCGTAGCGAAGAAATTTTTTTCAGGAAAACTTCTTCTCTTTCGCGGCTTCTTTCCATAAATGCGGCGTTGGATTCAGTCCCTTCGAAAAGCGGCCGGTGGTTTACGGCGCTCCGTATGGAGCTTGCCTCGGAAAGCAGTTCCCTGTCCGTGTCGCCGAAGGCGTATCCGCAGAACCGTTCCCAGATGATTTTCACGGCGAGCGGGGAGGGGTGTACCATGTCTTCGGCATAGTACCTGTAATCGCGCAGCTCGTCGTTCATTATTTCGAATGCCGGGAAATAATGGCAGTTGGCGTTGGCAGAGCACAGTCTGTCCGTCGCTGTCAGCAGGGCTGCCTTGCTGAGGGCGTTGCCGTGCGCCCCGTCCTTAAGGTGCCTGATAGGGCTTACTGTGAATATCCATGTCTTTTCGGGAAAGGCTTTCACTATTCCTTCCCATAGCCGGGATGTGTCCTCTGCAGTCATGAAGTACCTTTCGAATTCCCCGGCGGGATGCCTCAGGCAGTTGGATACGGTGATGCCCCTTCGCCTGTGCCGGTAGGCCCATGAAGTCCCGAAGGTAATGATCATGTATCCGGCGTTTTCGAAGGCGGCGGAGGCTTGTTCCAGTGCGGCGTTGGCCTTTTTCAGGAAGGCCCAGGGCGCAGGCGAGGCGAAGAGAGTATGGTGGTGGAATGAACAGTATGCCTTTATTCCCGCTCCGACTTCCTCTATGTCGTCGGAGGAAAAGCGTTCTCCCGAATCCAGCCTCCGTATGGTGGCGGCTATGCTCTCGGGGTTGTACAGCGTGCCGGTAGGGTTGCTTGATATGTTGAGATACAGGGATCTCATGATTGCCGCCATTTCGTCTGAAAAGCAGCTTCCGAGCAGCATGATGCCGTCTTTGTATCCTAACGGACGCTCAAGTCTTCCGGTATCTACCGGTGTCGATGTCTTTGTCATTTTATGTTCGATCTTATTTTTTCAAGCCCTGGTCTTTCGAATGCGGTTCCTTTGAATCTGCGCTTGAATGCAGCTGTGTCCATCTCCAGCCAGCCTTCTTTTCCCAGGCCGCTCAGAAACATGGCATTGCAGCCGAACTCGTCTTCTGCGGGCCTGCCTCCGTCTTGGTCGAAAGGGCAGGCGAGCAGGCATTCTTCGCATCCGAGCGTCCATCCTTTTGTGTCCAGCCCTTCCGGCATGCCTTCCTTGCTTTCAATCGTATTGTAGGAGATGCACCGTGCGGCGTCGAGCGGTCCGTACCCCTTCAGTGCGCCGTTCGGGCATGCGCGGATGCATTTGTCGCATTCAAGGCAGGCCTCGGGGCTGAAATGGACAGAGTCGTTTGCCTCGTTCCATTGTCCGAGGGCGGCGTAGGTCTCTTCATCGAAGATTTCGGTCGTCAGGATTTCGCCGATAAGCACTCTGGCTCCCGAGGCTTTGGCGATGAGGAAGTGGTTTTTCCCGATAGCCCCGAGGCCGCATTTTTCGGCCCAGTACCGTTCCATTACCGGTGCGCTGTCGCAAAATACGCGGTATGCCTCCGCCTTGCCGAGTACGGCCTGGGCTATATTGCGGAGTTTCCCCTTGATGACGAGGTGGTAATCCCTGCCGAGCGTGAATCCTGCGTATCTTTCCCCGGATTTGCCAGTGACCGGGAGCGGGTAGGGGATTGTGAATACGAGCATGCTGCGTGCGCCTTCGAGCAGCAGCGAGGGATCTTTCCTGATGTCGAGATTGCGGCCCATGTATTCCATGGAAGCGTTGTAACCTTCTGACAGCCATCTCTTCAGTGCCGATATGTCCGCATTGGAGACCGGTGTCGCTCCGACGCCTGTGAATCCCTCTTTTACAGCGGATTCTATGATTTTCCTTGCCGTTTCGGACATGTTCGTGGGTTTTGAGTGCAAATTTAATCAGTATCCAAGATACTGTTTGTGTTTTTTTTGTATTTTTGCGCCCGATGAAAAATATTTAATTTTTAATAGATATGAAACGTATTTTGGTGGTAGGTGCCGGCGGACAGATCGGGTCCGAATTGGTCCCTCATCTTCAGAAAGTTTACGGGCACGACAATGTGATTGCTGCCGATCTTAAGGATGAAAATGTTGCAAGGATGTCGGAGTATGCGAGGTCTATCAAGCTCGACGCCCTTGACGGGAAGGCTTTCCATGAAGCGGTGAAGGAAAACAGGATAGATTCGATAATGAACCTTGTCGCCCTTCTTTCGGCGACCGGTGAGAAAAACCCGCAGCTTGCATGGAATATCAACATGGGCGCGCTCCTCAATTCGCTGAACATCGCCAAAGAGGAGAACTGCCTCGTGTTCACTCCGAGTTCGATTGGCGCTTTCGGCCCTAACACTCCTCACAAAGGCACTCCTCAGGATACGGTGATGCGCCCTAATACGATATATGGCGTATGCAAGGTGTCGGGAGAGCTGCTCAGCGATTACTATCACACCCGTTTCGGCGTGGATACAAGGAGCGTCAGGTTCCCTGGCATCATATCTTACGGTACTCTTCCGGGAGGCGGCACTACCGACTATGCAGTCGAAGTGTTCTATGCACTTGCGCAAGGCAAGCCTTTCGTGTGCCCAGTGCCTGAAGACTCTTACATGGACATGCTGTACATGCCTGATGCGTTGAACGGCGTCGTTCAATTGATGGAGGCGGACCCTGACAAGCTCGTCCACAGGAACGCATTCAACATCGCATCCATGAGTTTCACTCCTGTGCAGCTGTTCGCCGAGATACGCAAGCATATTCCTGACGCACAGTTCAGTTTCGATGTCGACCCTGTCAAGGCTGCAATCGCGGATTCATGGCCTGACTATATGGATGACAGTTGCGCCCGTGAAGAATGGGGCTGGAATCCTGTATGGGACATTGAAAAGATGGTTCCGGACATGATCGAAAAGGTGTCTGCGAAATTCAGGAAATAAGCCATCTGTAAGCGATATGCGAGTTAAAAGCCGGGGCCGCGATTGACGGCTCCGGCTTTTTTGCTCATTGTTTGCGTCCGCCTTTCGTCAGAACATTTCCCCGAGATATTGTTTCAGGGTGGAAACATACTGTTCCAATGCTTCGCGCCCTTTTTCGGTAAGGCGGCATGAGGTACGGGGCTTCTTGCCGACAATCTCCTTGCACACTTCGATGTAACCGGCTTCGGACAGCTTGTCGATCTGTACGCTGAGGTTGCCGGAAGTCGCCTGCGTCTTTTCCTTGAGATAATTGAAGTCGGCTTCTTCGACAGAAAGCAGCAGGGATATTATCGCAAGCCGCAACTGCGAATGCAGCAATGGATCGAGTTCTTTCATGGCTATTTGATTTTGCTTCTTACTATGTGTGCCGGTATGGCCATGAATGCCAGGAACGACAGGCCGAAGAGGAAGTTCCACAGATTGTCGCAACTGCCGTCCATCAGCATGTAAACCGCGGCAACAAGACCGACAAGCGGCGGCCATATGAACCATTTCTCCTTGATTACCAGCCCGGTCATCGAAGTCCCTATTCCTCCGTAAATGATTGCAAGCGGCATCATTAGCGAGAAGTCTATTTCCTTTGTCCCTACTATGCCTATCAGGAGCATCGCAATCAGTGTCAGGCCGAACATGCTGCCTATTACCTTCCATATATTGCCGAGCATCCCGTCGATGTAGGTCGTGACTTCGGGCTTTTTGCGTTTTCCTGAAAATGTGGTCCACAGGTACGGCAGGAACATCGCGAACCACACGAACATGAATTTCATTTCATCGGTAAAATGTATCAGCAGCCACGCTGCCAGTGAAACGGCTGCGGCAGTATAGCCGTAGAACAGAAAAGCATTGTAGTCCTGTTTCATTGCTGCCCCTTCCTTTGTCTTGCGGAGCATTTCCGAGATGAGTTCCAGACTTTCTTTCTCGGTGATCTTCTTGTCTTCCATTGTGTTTGTCTTTTTACTTTTTTTTAAAAATCCAGGTCGATGGACAGGCCTTGCGCGCGGTTGCCTGTTTATGACACTGCAAATATAAACAAGTTTATTT
>DEPW01000141.1:920-1062 GCA_002358965.1 Bacteroidales bacterium UBA3382 | reverse complement strand
AAATTTTTTGTGCTTACCTCTTGGCACTCTTTCTTATTTTTGCAAAAATTTCAGGAGGTGAAATAATGAAAAGAAAGGAAATTCCCGTCCTGCTTCTGACTGGCTATCTCGGAAGCGGTAAGACGACATTGGTGAACAGGAT
>DEPW01000141.1:671-830 GCA_002358965.1 Bacteroidales bacterium UBA3382 | reverse complement strand
TGCCGCACTCATACAGCAGGGCGGTGTCGTGGGCTCAAAGGACGACAGCCTCGTGGCTTTGCAGAACGGCTGCATCTGTTGCACCCTGCGCACGGACCTCATCGAGCAGATAACGGAACTTGCGGGGATGGGCAAGTTCGACTATATCGTAATCGAGGC
>DEPW01000141.1:0-665 GCA_002358965.1 Bacteroidales bacterium UBA3382 | reverse complement strand
AGCGGAATCTGCGAGCCGGAACCCATAGCCCAGACAATCTGCACTATCCCTGCTTTGGGCGGGAAATATACGGAGAACGGGACTTGCCGGCTTGACTGCATAGTCACGGTGGTGGATGCGCTCAGGATGCAGGACGAGTTTTCAAGCGGCGACGGCCTGACACGCGAAGATTACGGGGAGGAAGATATTGAAAACCTGATAATCAGCCAGATAGAGTTTTGCAACATCATCCTCCTTAACAAGGTTTCGGAAGTCCCTCCGCAACAGCTTGAGGTGATGAAACAGGTCATAAAGGCCCTTCAGCCGGGAGCGGAAATCGTTGAATGCGATTATGCGGATGTGGATATCGAAAGGCTTTTGGATACGGGACTTTTCGATTTCGACAGGGCGGCCACTTCGGCAGGATGGATAAGGGGAATCGAAAGCGAAGTTTCCGAACATGACGGGCATGAGCATGGGCATGAACACGGTCACCACCATCATCACGACGAGGGCGAGGCGGAAGAATACGGCATAGGCACTTTTGTGTATTACCGCCGCCCGGCCTTCGATATCAACAGGTTCGACAGTTTTATAGCAAGGCACTGGCCGGCCGGTGTAATCCGGACCAAAGGTATATGCTATTTTACCGACAACAGGGACATGTCCTATATGTTCGAGCAGGC
>DEPW01000148.1 GCA_002358965.1 Bacteroidales bacterium UBA3382 | reverse complement strand
GTTTCTCCCTGATCGATACATGCTTCCCGTCGACAGTGCCGCCACTGCATCTGAGACCTAAGTTGGAATGGATCGCAAAGGCGAAATCCAGAAGGGTGGCGCCGGCAGGGAGCTGTTTCAGATCCCCGGAAGGGGTGTATACGAAGACATCCTTCCCTATATTGTCAGGCATGTCGTCATACGAAAACTTTTCCTGCTGGGACATCACATTGCGCACGGAGACAAGCCAGTCCTGCATGTACTGATCCATCCTGACACCCTTGTAAGACCAGTGCGACGCACCTCCCGATTCGGCGAATATGTCCATGCGCCTTGTGCGTATCTGCACTTCGAGAGGGACTTTGTCCTCGAACTCGATTGTGACATGCAAAGACTCGTAACCGTTGGGTTTCGGCTTCGACAGCCAGTCCCTCAGGCGGGCCGTATCGTATTTGTACTTGCTCGTGACATAGGAAAACACATTCCAGCACAAGGCATGTTCGGTTTCGCGGTCGGGCGGACAGTCTATGATGAACCGTATGGCATATACATCATAGACATTTTCAAAAGGGACGCCCTGTTTTACCATCTTCCTCCATATCGAATATGCCGTCTTGGTGCGTCCTTTCAACTGATAATGTATGCCGGCGTCCGAAAGTTCCTGCTTCAGAGGCTCGATGAATTTCGTCATCCGGGACTCGCGGTCCCTGGCGGTAAGCCGGAGCTTGTTAGTAATGGAGTTGTATATGGAAGGCTCCGTATATTTCAGATATATGTCCTCCAGCTCCCCTTTGAGGGAATAAAGGCCGATCTGATGGGCTATCGGCACATACAGCAGCTGGCTTTCCACGACCTTCATTTCACGGGAGGATTTCGGGAGCAGCTTGATATTGCGCATCACTTCCAGACGGTCCGCAAGCTTGATAAGCGTGACTCTCGGATCGTGCGAAAGACTGATAATCAGACGCCTGTATGTATCGGCTTCGAGCCTTGTGTCCTTTGGCCTGATCATGGAAATCCGATTAAGGCTTATGGCTATGTTCCTGATATCCTGAGGGAACGACAGGAAGTCCTCCCTGTCGAGTATCTCGGGATTGAAACGCGTGGCCTCGTGGAGGAAGACCGCCACGGCGCAATCGGCCTTCATGCCGATTTCATTGCATACTATCCTGGCCACCCCTAAAGGATGGGTAATGAACGGAGCGTCGTTTCCCCTTTTCTTCCCTTCGAGGGCCTTTTCGGCAATCCCGCAGGCCTTTTCGACAAGATCCAGTTCGTCATCCCTGACATCTTCGGCAAACATCGACTTCAGTTCGCTTCTTTCCATAACATTCAACCTTTGAATCTATCCAAAATCACATCCTTTATTTCCCACATTTCGTCCCTGTACCTTGCGGCATTGACGAAATCGAGATTCTTGGCTGCATCTTCCATGCGCCGCTTTGCATCCTCGAGGGCGTTTTCGAGCTCCGTCCGGCTCATTTTCGACAAGACCGGATCGCCAAGCTGCATCCTGGCATCATCCTGGCGGCCGCCGGAATATTGGGATCTTCCCGAAGCGGCGACGAGGGTGTTCATCTTGGTCTCTATCTGTTTAGGGACTATGCCGTGTTCCTTGTTGTAAGCCATCTGCTTTTCCCTGCGACGGTCGGTCTCATCCATGGTCTCCTGCATCGACTTGGTAATGACATCGGCATACATGATTACCAGACCATTGACATTCCTTGCGGCCCTTCCAGCCGTCTGTGTGAGCGAACGCCCGCTTCTCAGGAAGCCTTCCTTGTCGGCATCGAGTATGGCCACCAGGGACACGGACGGAATGTCGAGCCCCTCTCTGAGCAGATTGACACCGACAAGCACATCGAAGCTCCCGGCCTTGAAATCTTCGATGATTTCCACCCTTTCGAGCGTATCTACATCGGAATGGATATATCTCGAACGCACTCCTGCGCGGTTAAGATATTTGTCGAGCTCTTCGGCCATCCTTTTGGTCAAAGTGGTGACAAGCACCCTTTCGTTCCTTTCTATCCGGAGCTGGACCTCTTCCATCAAGTCGTCTATCTGGTTCACGACAGGCCTTACCTCTATCGGCGGATCCAACAGGCCGGTCGGCCTTACCACCTGTTCGACTATCACTCCGCCTGTCTTTTCAAGCTCGTAATCGCCCGGAGTCGCGCTGACATAGACCGTCTGCCCGGTTATCTGCTCGAATTCGTCGAACTTCAAAGGCCTGTTGTCGGCGGCTGCCGGAAGCCTGAAACCGTAATCGATCAGCACGCTTTTCCTCGAATGGTCTCCTCCGAACATAGCCCGTATCTGCGGAAGGGTGACATGCGATTCGTCTATGAATGTAAGAAAATCGTCCGGGAAATAATCTATGAGGCAGAAAGGGCGCATTCCTTCCGACCTTCCGTCAAAATAACGGGAATAATTTTCTATTCCCGGACAATAACCCATTTCCTTTATCATCTCCAAATCGTATTCGACTCTCTGTTTGAGCCTGTTGGCCTCATGGGTCTTGCCTATTTCCATAAAATATTCATAGCGTTTGCACAGGTCGTCCTGGATCTGGGAAACGGCTTTTGCCGAACGGTCCTTTGTCGTCACGAAATTGTTCGCCGGAAAGATGACCGCCTGATCCAGACTCTCTATCTTCATGGCGGTAACCGGTTCGATCATGCTTATCTGTTCGATTTCGTCACCGAAAAACTCTATCCTGTATGCATAGTCCCCGTAAGCCGGAAAGACATCCACCACATCTCCTTTCACCCGGAAGCTACCCCTCGCGAACTCTCCTTCGGTACGGCTGTAAAGGGCGTCTACGAGGGAATACAGCAGCTTGTTCCGCGAAATGGTATCTCCCGTACGCACCGATACCATCTGCGCATGGAAATCCTCGGGATTGCCTATGCCGTAAAGGCACGACACGCTCGAAATCACTATCACATCCCGGCGTCCCGAAAGCAGGGCCGAAGTAGCCGAGAGTCGGAGTTTCTCTATCTCTTCATTGATGCTCAGGTCCTTCTCTATGTAAGTGTCTGTCGTCGGGATATATGCTTCAGGCTGATAATAATCATAATACGACACAAAGTATTCGACCGCATTGTCCGGAAAGAACGACTTGAACTCTCCGTAAAGCTGTGCGGCCAAAGTCTTGTTATGGCTGAGGATGAGTGCAGGGCGTTTCATCTTCTCGATCACATTCGCCATCGTGAAAGTCTTCCCCGACCCAGTCACTCCCAACAAAGTGACGGCATCCGCTCCGCTTTCGAGCAACTGCACAATCTGGCTGATGGCTTCGGGCTGATCCCCGGCCGGCCTGTACGCCGAGCTTATCTTAAAGTCCATATCAACAAAAATTCCAAAACGGCTCTACAAACAAAATGGATGCCCGAATTGCCGGACATCCACAAAGAACTTTTGAAAAAATCCAAACCAGCTCTTAAAGTCCGGCTATCGACGCCGCCATGACGGCCTTGATCGTATGCATCCGATTCCCGGCTTCCCTGAAGACTACCGATGAACTGCTTTCGAAGACTTCTTCGGTGACTTCGAGTTCCGCCACGCCGAACCGGTCGCAGACTTTCCTGCCTGTTTCGGTTTCAAGATTGTGGAAAGCCGGAAGGCAGTGCATGAACTTCACATCGGGATTCTTGCATTTTTCGATTACTGACATGTTGACCTGGTACGGGAGCATCTTCGATATGCGTTCTTCCCAAGCTTCCCAAGGTTCTCCCATGGACACCCATACATCCGTATAAAGGAAATCGCATCCGAGGACCGCTTCGGCCACATCCGCTGTGATATTGATCTTCGCTCCGGTATCCGCAGCTATCCTGCGGCATTCGTCGACCAGGCGCTGTTCCGGGAAAAATCCTTCGGGAGCGGCGATACGGAAATCCACGCCCATCTTGGCCATACCCACCATCAACGAGTTCGCCATATTGTAACGGGCGTCTCCGAGATAGCAGAATTTCATTTCCCCGAAAGGCTTGTCCGAGCACTCCCTCATCGTAAGCAAGTCGGCAAGTATCTGGGTAGGATGCGACTCGTTGGTAAGGGCGTTCCATACGGGAACACCGGAATATTCCGCGAGAGCCTCTACCCTTTCCTGTCCGAATCCGCGATATGCAATGCCGTCATACATGCTCCCGAGCACCCTTGCAGTATCGGGAATGCTTTCCTTCTTGCCTATCTGCGAACCGGAAGGTCCGAGGTATGTCGTATGCGCCCCAAGATCGTTTGCGGCCACTTCGAACGAACAACGGGTACGCGTGGAATCCTTTTCAAAAATAAGGGCGAAATTCTTGCCTTCGAGATATTTCGGCATGATGCCATCGGCCTTGTCCTTCTTGAACTTTGCAGCCAGATCCACCAGATGCATGATCTGCTCCGGAGTATGATCCAGCAATTTCAAAAAATGTCTGTTTTCCATATCGAAAAAATAATACTATCGTGCAAATATACTCACAAGCCGAGA
>DEPW01000043.1:13120-13369 GCA_002358965.1 Bacteroidales bacterium UBA3382 | reverse complement strand
CGGATTTCCCTGCTTACCGTACTTCTGTTGACACCTATCTGCCGAGCAATGGCTGCCTGTGTCTTTTTTTCTTGTATTCCCAGATAGATTGCGTATCTTTGCTCCCGGGTCAGTTGATTATACATAGAGCAACACAAATTTAATTGATCCCTGGGGAACTTCGGTTCCCCTTTTTCATTTTTATGTGTTGCGTTGCTTTATGACCCTTTCTTTTTGTTTATTACCCCCCCCCGACCTCCGGCCGAGAAG
>DEPW01000043.1:0-13103 GCA_002358965.1 Bacteroidales bacterium UBA3382 | reverse complement strand
GGGCCACTGAATGTTGCACTTCGGTGTTGAATCTTCACCGTCTGTGTCTGGCGTCCAGTGCCATGAATATGGACAGCATCAGGGTGAAGCAGAGCAGTGACGAGCCTCCGTAACTCATGAACGGGAGAGGTATGCCGATTACCGGCATGATGCCTATGGTCATGCCGATATTTATGAAGAAATGCATGAAGAAGCAGCATGCTATGCAGTAGCCGTATATGCGTGTGAATGCGTCAGGGCTCTTCTCTGCCCTCGATATGATGCGGCAGATCAGGAGTGCGTACAGTATGACGACGGTGGCGCTTCCGAGAAATCCCCATTCTTCCCCGACTGTGCAGAAAATGAAGTCCGTGCTTTGCTCCGGGACGAAGCCGTAGGCGGTCTGCGTACCTTTCAGGAACCCTTTTCCGCTGAAGCCTCCCGAGCCTATCGCTATCATCGACTGGGTCACATTGTATCCTACGCCGGTAGGGTCCTCTTCCATTCCGAGAAGCACTTCGATGCGTTTGCGCTGATGGTCCTGAAGCACATTGTCGAAGATGAAATCCACTGAAAATATCATGATCATCCCTGCGGCGAAAACAGCCGTAATTGCGGCGACAAGTCCGTCGCGTTTCCTGAATATCCTGTAGACGGCCGCCCCTATGCCTATTGATGCGAGGCCGGCAAGCAGGTATTCCGCTTTCGGCAGCCCGATGCCGGAAAGTGCTTCGGTCTTCAGCAGCGCCGGCAGGAATGCGAGCAGCGCGATGCAGGGCAGGGTGATGGCTGCGGCTTTCAGGGTCCGTCCGGTGAACATGCCGTAGGCGATGGCCATTAAGCCTGAAAGTATGAGCAGGCTCACCAAGGGCGAAGTGGTGAGCGTGGTGATGAAGAGCAGTATCATCAGTCCGGCAAGCACTATCGTCCATCCGGACAGTCCTTCCCTGTACAGCACGAAGATGAAGCCCAGATAGACAAGGGCGGACCCTGTCTCATGTTCGCCGATTATCAGCAGCATGGGCAGCAATATTACGCCAGCGGTCCTCATCAGGTTGCGCATATTGTTGATCTTGAATCCGAACTGGCTCATTATCGAGGCCAGCATCAGCGAAGTGGCAATCTTCGAAAGCTCGGCAGGCTGGAACGAAATCGGACCTAACTGAAGCCATGAGCGCGAGCCGTTGATGTCTTCGCTGACGAATATCGTCACGAACAGCAGCAGGGCCGTGCCTATGTACAGCCAGAAGGCAAGGACTTCGTAGACCTTCGGATTTATGGCCAGGACTGCCGCGCCTACGGACATGGAAACGGCTATCCAAAGGAACTGTTTGCCGGCCCTGTTTCCGAGGTCGAATATGGAACCTGTAAGTTCGGAATGGGTGGAAGCGTAAATGTTCACCCAGCCGATTATCACCAGGGCTACATAGAGGACTATGATCCAAATGTCTGCCTTTCTGTATTTAGATGCAAATCCTGTCATTGTCTTGCCGGTTTTCCGTTCAACATCCTGTCTTCAAGTGCTTTCCTCTCTTGAGATATTTCTCCGTCAAGGTATTTTTCGACTACCAGCGACGCGATGGGGGCGGCCCACGAGCCTCCCCAGCCGCCGTTTTCGACATAGACGGCGACCGCTATTTTCGGATTGTCCCTGGGCGCGAAACAGATGAAGACCGAGTGGTCTTCACCGTGGGGATTTTCCGCCGTGCCTGTCTTTCCGCAGATATCGAGCCCCTCTACCGCCGCGGCGGAAGCTGTGGAGCCCTTGCCTCCGTTCACTGCGTCGTACATCCCTTGTATGACCAGAGGGAACAGGGAGGTGTCTATCAAAGTGTAATGCTTTTCCTTGTATTTGCTTTCGATTCCGTATCCGGGCGAGTCTTTTATCAGATGCGGGGTCACATAATGGCCTCTGTTCGCAATTGTTGCGCACAGGTTGGCCATGTGCAGGGGAGTGATGCCGAGTTCGCACTGCCCGATGGCGAGGGACAGTACGGTCGTCGCCCTCCACCGGTTCTTGCCGTACAGCTTGTCGTAATATGCCCTTGCGGGTACGTTTCCGGATGTTTCCGAAGGAATGTCGCTGCCGAGAGGAGTGCCGAGACCGAAGCTCCTGACATATTTTTCCCATTGTGAAAATGCTTCCTGTACCGAAGGGTAATCCGGATTTTCGAGGATTCCCCGGAATACATAGCAAAAATATGCGTTGCACGACATCTTGATCGCATCCGTGAAGTCTATCGGGGATTCGTGCTGGTGGCAGCCGACGGTGTTCCTTCCGAAATGGTATCCTCTTGTGCACGGGTAGAGCGTCGAAGGCGTAAAGACCCCTTCCTGAAGGCCTATCAGGCCGTTGACCAGCTTGAATATCGATCCTGGAGGATATGATGACTGCACGGCCCTGTTGAACATCGGTTTCAGAGGGTCGGCGAGTATCTCGTTGTAGTGGCTTCCGATGTCGGCGAGCTGTTCCACCTTTATCCCGGGGCTGGATACGAGCGTGAGGATTTCCCCGCTTTCCGGTTCTATGGCTACGATGCTTCCGATCTTCCCTTCCATCAGCTTTTCGCTGTATTGCTGGAGATATGCGTCGATTGTGGTGTTGATGTCGTTCCCGGGAACGGCGGGTTTGTCGTATTCTCCGTCCTTGTAGCTCGATTCTATTTTGTTATGGGCGTTGCGCAGATATATTTTGTAGCCCTTTTCCCCTTTGAGGATGCTTTCGTACTTTGCTTCGATGCCTGTTTTTCCGGCATAGTCTCCGGCTTTGTATTCGCCGTTGTGGCTTTCGATGTATGCTGCGTCGACTTCGGAAACATATCCGAGCAGGTTGCCTCCGGCTTCGAACGGGTATTTGCGTATGGTCCTGGCCTGGCCGTAGAATCCCGGGAATCTGTACGATTGCTCGGAAAACAGTGCGAAATGCTCGGGGGACAGTTTTTTCATGAAGGCGACCGAGCGGAACCCTATGCTTTTTCTGTTCTTTCTGTATTCATCCGTCTTGCTGCGGATTTCTTCGGGGCTGATTCCGAGTATGTCCGCCAATGCGAGGGTGTCGAACGCTTCGGTTTCGCTCGGAGTGACCATCAGGTCGTATGCGATGTCGTTGCTGACCAGGATTTCCCCGTTGCGGTCGTAAATCAGTCCGCGTGTCGGATAGACGACCGAATAGACCATGGCGTTGTTGTCGGCGTTTATCTTGTATTTTTCGTCAATGATCTGGATGCCGAAAAGCCGTATGATGATGATGCCGGCGGCGATGGCCACTCCTGTGATGAGCCGGGCGTGGCGGCTGATGTTCTGGCTGGAAAACTCTTTCATCTTTCCTTTGGCTCTTTCAGCACTGCGTTTTGCAGTATCAGATAAAGGACGAGGTTGACGGCGTATGAAGCCAGAGTCTTCAGCAGTATGAACAGTGCGGGCCGCGCCCCGGCGCATTCGAATGTCACATACAGCGACAGGAAGACTATCAGTATGGCCGAAACCAGTATGATGAATCTCGGTCTTCCCATCCAGTCGGTCGATATGTACCCTTCCCTTTCTCTCGAGCCGTTTGTGGTGAACAGCCGTATCATTCCGTCCCTGACCATTGCGGCCGGGAGCAGTGCGGCTACATTCATGCCCGTCACCCCTTCGGCGAATATGTCTACTGGCAACGATACCGCCACGCAGACTATGAGGAGTCTGGCCGTCGGCCAGTGCACCGGCATCATCAGCAGTAGCAGCGGAAGAAGCGATACCGTGACATAGGTCCCGGTATACAAAAAATTGGATATGATCGTCTGTATGATGACAATCAATATGATATAGAGTGTATTCTGCTGGGCCGTCTTCATAATGTCAGCGAGTCTATTTCGGCCTTGCCCGTGTTGTTGACTATGCTTACATACCTGAGTCCCCGGAATTCCTGGAGCAGCCGTATCTCGACATTGAGCGATGCCCCGTCCACGATCTCGGTGCTTGTCACTGTGCCGACCGGTATGTCGGGCGGATACAGGTTTGAAAATCCGCTTGTATATACCGTGTCTCCTTCAGGTATTTCGGTGTGCAGCGGTATCTGGCCGAGTATTGCGTGTCTCGACCCTTTCCCGTCCCAGCGGAGCGTTCCCGTTATTCCCGAGTGGGCCAGCCTCGCGCTGATATTGATGTCCGGACTCATGAATGAGATCACATAGGAATAATGCGCGGTGACGGCATCGACGACGCCTACTACTGCCTTGTCGGTAATGACTCCCATGTTAGGGCTTATCCCGTCGTCGCTTCCCTTGTCGAGTATGAGGAAATTGCGCTGTTTGTTCACCGAGCCTTTGACGATTTCGGCCGGAATGAGCCTGAATCCGGGGAAGGACGCACTGTCGACATTCCATTCAGCGCGGCGCAGGGCCTCCCTGTAGTATGACAGGAGTTCGTTCAATTCGGAGTTGGCCCGCGCGAGCGAGTCGTTCAGTTTCCTCAGGCCGAAATAGTCTCCTATCCCTTCGATTGTCCCGAAGATGGCCGCTCTCGATGCGATGACCCCGCGCATGGCCCATTGCCTGTGTATTTCGTCGCTATGGCTCATCATGGCAATCGCCCCCGCTTCCAATGCTATGAAGATGAACGCGGTGAGTATGTGTCTGCGGATGTTCCCCCCTTTGCGCATTGCGGGCTATCTCATCAGGAACGAGAACCTGTCGGTGTTCTTCAGTGCGATGCATGTCCCCCTTGCGACTGCGCGGAGAGGGTCTTCGGATACATGGAAAGGTATGTTGATCTTGTCTTCAAGTCTCTTGTCCAGGCCGCGCAGCAAGGCTCCTCCTCCCGTAAGGAAGATGCCGTTGTTCACTATGTCCGAATACAGTTCGGGCGGGGTCTTTTCGAGTACCTGGAGTATCGAGTGTTCGATCCTTACCAGCTGTTTGTCGAGGCAGTGCGCTATTTCCTGGGTCATGATGGTGGCTACGACAGGATGGCCTGTCATGATGTTAGGACCTTTGACCGTGAACGGTTCAGGCGGATTGTCGAGATCCTGGATCGCCGAGCCGATGTTTATCTTTATCTGTTCGGCGGTTATTTCGCCTATCTTGATGTTGTGCTGTTGCCTGAGGTATTGCTGTATTTCGCTCGTGAAGACATCTCCTGCCACCCTGATGGATTCCTGGACGACGATGCCTCCGAGGGATATGACTGCGATTTCGGTAGTGCCGCCTCCGATGTCCACTACCATGTTGCCTTGAGGCTCCTCTACATCGAGATTGATTCCGAGTGCGGCGGCCATAGGCTCGAATATCAGGTAGACATCGCGGCCTCCGGCATGTTCGGAAGAGTCCCTGACCGCCCTGATCTCGACTTCCGTACTGCCGGACGGGATGCATACTACCATCTTCAGATTAGGGGTGAACAGGGATTTGCGCTTGTTGGTCATGCGGATGAATCCCCTCAGCATCATTTCCGCCGCGTTGAAGTCGGCAATCACTCCGTCCCTGAGCGGCCTGACGGTTTTCAGTCCCGGATGCACCCTTTCCTGCATCAGCTTCGCCTGTTTGCCGTATGCTATCGGTTTGCCTGTCGTATTGTCTATGGCTACGATGCTCGGCTCGTCCAAAACTATCTGGTCGTTCATGAAAATGACCGTATTGGCCGTTCCGAGGTCTATTGCCAGCTCTTGTGTCAAAAAAGAAAATGCCATATTGCGTATAAGATTTATCGTAAAATTTTCAAACCGTAAAATTAATTCAAATCCGTGAAATATCACAAGAAACGGTTTCGATTTTTTCTTATTTTTGCGATGAAAATCAATATGGGGATGGCAAGGCGAGATACGAAATATCTGATAATCGTTGCGGGCGGCAGCGGCACGAGGATGGGGGGGGCGACCCCTAAACAGTTCATGGATCTTTGCGGAGAGCCCGTGCTGAGGCGCACGATCGACAGGTTCCTGTCATATTCGGAGGATTTCCGCACAATCATAGTGCTCCCGTCGGACAAGAAGAAGATATGGACCGACTATTGCGACCGTGCCCGTTATGCCATCGGCCCTCATGTGATAGTCCCCGGGGGCATAACCAGGTTCCATTCGGTACGCAATGCCTTGAAATATGTCGAGCCGGGAATGACGGCGGCGGTACATGACGGTGTAAGGCCTTTTCCTTCCCGCGACATGCTGGACAGGTTGTTCGCTTTGGCTTCTGCCTGTCCGGCTGTCTGTCCGGCCATTGCTTCTTCGGACACTCTCAGGCGGCTTCGCGTCGGAGAAGACGGACTTTTGCTTGAGGCGGACATAGACCGCTCAAGGGTGTACAGGATCCAGACCCCTCAGGTGTTCCATACCGAAGTGCTGCTTGAAGCCTACTCGCAGCCGTATTCCGAAAGATACACGGATGATGCCTCTGTCGTAGAGGCTTACGGCTGCCCGGTGAAATATGTGCAGGGGAGCAAGTTCAATCTGAAACTGACTACTCCCGACGACTTGGCCCTGGCGGAAAGACTTTTCGAAGCCGGCATCTGATGTCCCGAGGTTCCCGCAAACGGCTTATTTGCGGTTCGGATTGTTGGCAGAGAAGCTCGTGCTCGGGTATTCGCGTACCCATACCTGCCTTTCTATCGCCTGGTCGAGCGATATCTGCGTTTCCGTATATTCGACATACGGTATCTTCTGGATGGTGTTGACGAGCACTTCCATCAGGTGGTCGTGGTTAAGGCAGTAAAGTTTGAGCATCAGGGCGTGCTTCCCGGTAACGAAATGGCATTCCACTATTTCGGAAATCTTCCTGAGGGATTCGACGACCTCGGGGTATTTGTTGGCCTGTGAAAGCGATACGCCCACAAAAGCGCAGACATTGAGGCCTAAGGCCTGTGGCTTTACGAGGAGCCGCGAACCTGTAATCACTCCCATGTTCTCCATCTTCTTTACCCGTTGATGGATGGCGGCGCCCGAAACTCCGCATTCGCGGGCTATTTCCAGGAACGGCATTCTGGCGTTCTTGACTAAGAAAGACAGGATTTTCTGGTCAATCTGGTCGATATGGTAATTCTGCATCCGTATATAGATTAATATTTTGCACGAAGATAAGTATTTCCTTTATAAAAAACATACTTTCTCGCGCAAAAAGATTACGATTTGTAACCGATTTTTGCTTTTTATGAACGGACCGTCAGTTTTACCCTTGTTTTTTTCTGGTCTTTTTCCTTGCCGGCTGTGTCGAGGAGATTATTTCGCGGCACTGCTCAGGGGTTATCTTTGCGGCGTCGATGTCCTTAGGTATCCGGTAATTGCCGCCCTTATGCCTGATGTACGGTCCGTATTTTCCGTCGATTACGGTTATGTCCTCTTCCGGAACGGCCAGTAGCGGCGAAACGGTCTTCTCGAGCTTGTTCTTGATGACCGCCGCAGCCTCCTGGAGAGTGACGGAGGACGGGTTGTAGTCTTTGGGAAGAGGGTAGTTTTTGGATGCGCATTTTATGTAAGGACCGTAGGGGCCTTTGTGGATTGACACTTCGCCGTATTCGCAGTTTCCCAATTCTCTCGGGAAGGCGAACAGTCCGAGTGCATCTTCGAGTGTCATGTCTTCAATCAGCATGTCGTCCGGAAGGCTGGCGTATTCGTTGCTGCCGTTTTTGCCGACCCGCTCGGCGTATGCGCCGTATTTTCCGAATTTTGCGTAGATTTCTTCGCCTGTCTTCGGGTCGGTGCCGAGCTTTCTTGAAACAGGATCAGGTATCGGAGAGTTCAGCACGCTTTGGTGGAATGTCCCGTAAAATTCGGAGATCAGCGAGTTCCATGCCATTTTCCCTTCGGCTATCTTGTCGAAATATTTTTCCACATCCGCCGTGAAGCCGTAGTCCATGATGCGTTCGAAACCTTTTACCAGATAATCGCATACTATGATTCCGACATTGTGAGGTATGAGCCTGTTTTTCTCCGCTCCGACGGTCACGGTCCCGGGCTTTTCCGAAATCTTTCCGTTTTCCCATACGATGTCGGTCACGGTTTCCGTCTTCCCGTCGACATTACCTATATATATATAGCCTCTCTCGGTGGTGAGCGTGGAGATGGTAGGCGAGTATGTGGACGGCCTTCCTATCCCGAGCTCTTCAAGCCTCTTTACCAGGGTGCCTTCCGAATAGCGCGGAGGCGCGGCTGTGAACCGGGCTTCGGATTTAAGGGAGTCGAGCCTCATCAGCTGCCCTTTGTCCAGTCTGGGCAGTACGGGGACTGTGTCTTCCTCTGATTTGCTTTCGTCAGGACTTTCCGTGTAGAGTTTCATGAAACCCTCGAAGACGACCTTCAATGCCTGGAGGCTGAAAGTCTCTTCCATGCTGTCTGAACCGATTGTCACATCGGTCTTCTCTATCGATGCGTCCGCCATTTGGGACGCGAGAGTGCGTTCGCGGATGAGCCTGTAAAGCCTCTTTTCCTGGGCGGTCCCTTCTATGTCGGTGCGGTCTATGTATGTCGGCCTGATTGCTTCATGGGCTTCCTGTGCGCCTTTGCTTCTGGTCTTGTATTGGCGCGGTTTCGAGTATTCTGCACCGAAGTTCGCGATAATGTACTCTTTGGCCGTGTTTATGGCGAGCGAAGAGAGGTTGGTCGAATCGGTCCTCATGTAGGTGATGAGTCCTTCTTCGTACAGTTTCTGTGCGATGCTCATGGTCTGCCTTACGGAAAAACGGAGTTTCCTTGCGGCTTCCTGCTGGAGAGTGGATGTGGTGAACGGCGCTCCAGGGCTTCTCGTCCCCGTCTTCGTCTCTATGCCGGTGACCTTCCATGGTACCGTGACGGCTTTGCTGACGAAAGCCCCGGCTTCGGAAAGGCTGTTGAACTTCTTGTCGAGCACGCCTTTGACCTGTATGCCTTCCGGAGTGAGGAACATGCCTTCCGTTTTGTAATACAAGGTGTGCCTGAAGCCGGCTATTTCCCTTTCCCTGTCGACTACGAGCCTTAAAGCCACCGACTGTACCCTCCCGGCAGACAGTTTGGGCTGTATGCGTTTCCACAATATCGGGGACAGTTCGAAGCCGACGAGCCTGTCGAGTATCCTTCTTGCCTGCTGGGCGTTGACGAGGTTCATGTCCACATCTCTGGGCGATTCGATGGCTGCGAGGATGGCGGTCTTGGTTATTTCGTGAAAGGCTATCCTTTTAGTGTTCGAATCCTTCAGTCCGAGAGTCTCTTTCAGATGCCATGCTATGGCTTCCCCTTCGCGGTCTTCATCGGAAGCGAGCCATACCGTATCGGCAGACTTTGCGGCGGATGTGAGTTCCTCGACGACTTTCTTCTTTCCTTCAGGTATTACGTATTCCGGCTTGAAGCCGTGTTCGATGTCCACGCTTAACGAATTGGTCTGAAGGTCGCGTATGTGTCCGAAACTGGATTTTACCGAAAAATCCTTGCCTAAAAATTTCTGGATCGTCTTGGCTTTCGCCGGTGACTCGACTATGACTAAATTTTTTCCCATGGGCGTTTTTCAAATCAGACTGCAAAGTAAGGCATAAAGACTGTAAAATTCCAAATTTTATATCTACTTTTGTGATTTGGGAAAATCGGAAAATATGAAAGAGAAGACAAAAAAGAATATCGTTAAATGGTGGTGGATAGTGGTTTGCGCAGGGCTGGCATTCGTAATCCTGCTGATACTCGGGGTGGCCCTGTTCGCGAAGATACCTTCTTTCGAGGAGCTGGAGAATCCTGAAAGCAAGGAGGCGACGCTCCTGTTCGCCGAGGACGGGGAGGTGCTAAGTACATACCATATAGAAAACAGGTCCTTTGTGAGCTACGAGGATTTGTCCCCTAATATCGTGAATGCCGCCATAGCGACCGAGGATGTGCGCTTTTACAGCCATAGCGGCATCGATTTCAGGAGTCTTGCGAGGGTGGGGGTCAAGACTTTGCTTCTCGGTCAGAGCAGCCAGGGAGGCGGAAGTACCATTACCCAGCAGCTTGCCAAGACTTTGTATCCGAGGGAGGATTTGGGAAAACGCATACCGCTCGTGTGGCAGATGAAGATGGTCGTCGTCAAGGTCAAAGAATGGATAACCGCTGTAAAGCTCGAGAGGAATTATACCAAAGAAGAGATCATGAACATGTACATGAACGCCGTCTTCTTCGGGAGTAACGCATACGGCATCAGGTCCGCTTCGCACACATTCTTCGACAAGGAGCCTTCCGAGCTTACGGTTGAGGAGGCGGCTACTCTTGTCGGCATGGTCAACAAGCCTACGCGCTACAATCCGGCCCTTAACCCGGATCTCTCGCTTCAAAGGCGCAATTTCGTGCTCGGACAGATGGAAAAGGCAGGATATCTTACCGAAGCGGAGCTCGACTCGATTTCGCAGATTCCGATAGTGCTTTCGTATCAGGTGCAGGACCACAATTCGGGAATCGCTCCGTATTTCAGGGATATGCTCAGGCGTGTGATGAACGCCGACGAGCCGCGCCGCGAGTCTTATTCGACATATGAGGATTATGCCGCCGATTCGCTGCTCTGGGCCGATGACGGGCTGTACGGCTGGCTTAACAAGAACCTCAAACCCGACGGGACGAAGTACAACCTCGACAAAGACGGTCTGCGCATCTACACGACTATCAATTACAAGATGCAACAATATGCCGAGCAGGCAGTGGCGGAGCATCTGGGCCTCGACCTGCAAAAGGCTTTCTTCCGGGATCTGGGGCGTAAGCGCAATGCGCCGTTCTCTAATGACATTGATTCGAAAACCATAGACCGCGTGATGAAGCAGGCGCGGCGCTGGAGCGACCGTTACCGTAACATGAAGGCTTCGGGAGCCTCCGAGGCGGAAATCCTTGCAAGTTTCGACGAACCTTGCAAGATGAGAGTGTTTTCATGGAACAAAGGAGGCCATATCGACACGGTAATGACTCCGAACGATTCGATCAGGTATTACAAGTCGATACTTCGCGCCGCTTTCATAGCGATGGAGCCGAATTCGGGCGAAATCAAGGCGTATGTCGGAGGCCCTAATTACCGTTATTTCAAATATGACAATGCCCGCCAGGGCAAGCGTCAGGTAGGCTCGACCATCAAGCCGTTCCTCTATACCCTGGCCATGCAGGAGGGATACTACCCCTGCGACAAGGTACTGAACGTGCCCCAGACCTTTGTTCTGGCGGACACCACCTGGACCCCCAAGAGCGAGGACCGCATAGAATACATAGGCAAGGAGGTCACCCTCAAGTGGGGACTCACCCGAAGCAGCAACAACATATCCGCCTACCTGATGCGCCAGTTCGGTCCCGCCGCTATGGTCGAGATGTGCCGCAAGCTGGGCATAACCTCGTACCTGGCGCCTTATCCGTCACTCTGTCTCGGACCTGCCGACATCACACTGTTGGAAATGGTCGGAGCCTACAACACCTATCCCAGCAGGGGAGTCCACATCGACCCGATGTTCGTAACCCGCATCGAGGACAGCGAGGGCAATGTGCTGGGAACCTTCAGCCCCAGGAAGAGAGAGGCCGTCAGCGAAGCGACAGCCTACCTCATGGTCAATCTCATGGAAGGCGTGGTCAATGAGGGCTCGGGCGCCCGCCTGCGCTGGCGCTACGGTCTTGAAGGTCCGGTAGCCGGCAAGACCGGCACCACCAACGACCACTCCGACGGCTGGTTCATCGGCTATACGCCCACTCTCACAGCCGGCGTATGGGTCGGAGCAGAAGACCGTCAGGTACACTTCGAGAACATGTCCCAGGGCCAGGGAGCCAACACCGCTCTGCCTATCTGGGGTCTCTTCATGCAGAAAGTACTGCAGGACGGCACCCTCGGCGTCACCTCCATGGACCGGTTCATCGCTCCTCCCGGAGTACATTTCGACACAGACTGCGACGGCAGCGACAGCGACACGGTGACAGAGACGTCACAGGACGAGAACTCATTCTTCAACATGTAAATATGAAATCGCAGAATCAGAATCTGGCAGTAGTGTACGGAGGCTATTCATCCGAGGTAGACATCTCCGTAAAGAGCGGCAAATCAGTGGCACAGTGGCTCCGCAACGCCGGCCGCAACGTCTATGAGATACTGTTGGTACAGGACGGCTGGTGGGCCCTGGTCCCCGCCGGGGACGGCGGGGAGATCCGTCTGCCGATAGACCGCAACGATTTTTCTTTCATCTCCGGCAGCGGAGAGAAGATATCCTTCGGAAAAGTGTTCGTCGTCATCCACGGAGACCCGGGAGAGAACGGAAGACTACAGGCCTATTTCGAGCTGCTCGGCATTACCTGCGTCGGATGTTCGTCCCAGTGCGCAACCATTGCCTTTGACAAATTTGCCTGCAAGAGCTACCTGCGTGACAGCGGCGTCTGCCTGGCCAAGGACATCATGCTCCGCCGCGGAGAGGATTACGATCCGGAGGAGATTGCGGCAAGCACAGGACTTCCTGCCTTCGTAAAGCCATGCGGAGGAGGCTCCAGCTTCGGTGTCACCAAGGTGCGCCGCCCGGAAGAGATTCCCCAGGCTCTGGAGAAGGCCTTCGCGGAGAGCGACACTGTCATCATCGAGAAGTCCATATCGGGACGCGAGATAGACTGCGGAGTCTACTCAGGTCCTGACGGAGTCAGGGCCCTGCCTCTGATTGAGATCATCCCCCGCAACGAATTTTTCGACTACGAGGCGAAATACCTGGGCGCAAGCAGCGAGATCTGCCCCGCTCCCGTTCCGGACGCCGACAGGATAAAGATTCAGGAAGAGGCAGTCAGGATATTCAAGCGCCTTGGCTGCACCGGTCTGGTGCGCATGGACTTCATCCTCGGAGTGGACGGACGTCCTTATTTTTTGGAAATCAATCCCAATCCAGGTATGACTGCAGCCAGTCTGGTACCCCAGATGGTACGGGAGGCAGGCATGACCATGGAAGACTTCCTTACCGGCATAATAGACAGGACAGAATAGCCCATGACCAGGAAGGAATTTGTAACAAAAGCTACGGACAGTCTCGCCGGACAGTACTCTCCAGGCGAGGCCAAGGCCATATCCGTCAGGATACTCTCCCACTTCCTGGGTCTTTCCGAATACGAATACTCGGTCGAGCCTGGAGTGATCATCCCCAAGCCGGACCTTGTCCGGCTGCAGGGAGCCCTGGACGAGCTGGCGGCCGACCGCCCGGTGCAGTATGTCATCGGAGAGGAA
>DEPW01000134.1 GCA_002358965.1 Bacteroidales bacterium UBA3382 | reverse complement strand
ACTTTTTTGTAGTAACTTTGCAATGGCAAAGCGTAATTTCACTGAAAATGGCCATAGTTCTACAAATCCTCACTCTGTTCGGAGCTTTGGGAATGTTCCTGTACGGAATGACCCTGATGAGCGAAGGGCTCCAGAAAGCGGCAGGTGACAAGATGAGGTCGATCCTTGCTTCGATGACCTCGAACCCCTTCAAAAGCGTACTGACAGGATTGTTCATAACGGCTCTCATACAGTCTTCGAGCGCGACGACCGTAATGGTGGTGAGTTTTGTGAACGCAAGTCTTCTGACCCTTACCCAGGCCGTAGGGGTGATAATGGGAGCCAATATCGGAACGACCGTGACCGCCTGGCTGATATCGTTGCTCGGATTCAAGGCGGATATCTCGGTGCTGTCCGTTCCGCTCATGGCGGTCGGCTTCATATTGTCGATATCCAAGAAGGCGTCCCGCAAGAACTATGGCGAGTTCGTGGTCGGTTTCGCGCTGCTGTTCCTCGGACTCACTTTCCTCAAGGATTCGGTCCCGGATTTGCGCGAGAGCCCTCAGGTTCTGGAATTCCTCAAACAGTGGACGGGCTACGGTTTCGGTTCGGTGCTGCTTTTCCTCGGCATAGGCACGGTGCTTACGATATTGCTCCAGTCTTCATCCGCCACGATGGCCCTGACCCTCGTGATGGTGAATTTCGGCTGGATACCTTTCCCGATGGCGGCGGCTTTGGTGCTTGGCGAAAACATAGGTACTACCATTACGGCCAACATAGCGGCTGCCGTGGCCAATGCTTCCGCGAAAAGGGCGGCCCGTGCGCATACGGTCTTCAATGTTTTCGGCGTAATCTGGGCCATGGCGCTTTTCATGCCTTTTCTGGATCTCGTATCCGTGATAGTTACTTCATTGGGACTTCCCGATCCGCTCAAGGTGGACATGGTGGCCTTGCAGGACACGCTCGATTCGTTCACCGCTTCGGGAGCGGATGCCGATACGGTAGCGAGGGCCGAGGCCGCAGTAACGGCAGGCAGCACTGCCGTGTTGTACGGAGTGTCGTTCGTCCATACCCTTTTCAATCTGATCAACACCACATTGCTTGTATGGTTCATCCCTCTGATAGTCAGGTTTGTCACATGGCTGGTGAAAGACAAGGCCGTCGAGGACGACTCGCTTAAGCTCCAGTATATCCAGGCAGGTCCGTGGGGCGCTCCCGAACTTTCGCTCGAGGAAGCGAAGCAGGAAATAGTCCATTTCGCCGAGATATGCAAGAAAGACTACGCTTATGTGAGGGCGGCTGTCAAAGAGACGGATTCGGTGAGATTCGATGAAATCTTCAACCGGGTAAGCCGGTACGAAGAGATTACTGACCGGCTCGAGTTCGAAATAGCGTCTTACCTGAACAAGGTCTCGGAGACCGGCGAGATGAGCGAAGAAAGCAGCCGCAGGCTGAGGGCGATGTATAAGATAATAGGTGAGATGGAGAGTCTCGGGGATTCGGCGGAGGCGATAGGGCGCATACTTCGCAGGATGCATTCCCACAACAAATCCCTCGATGCCGTGATGCTGGCGCATATAGACGAAATGCTCGATCTCGTGGACAATGCCCTGGATAGCATGATAGACAACATCAAGGCCGGGTACAGGGTCATTACCGATATCGAAAATGCGTTCTTCGCCGAGAAGGCCATCAATGATTGCCGCAACCGGCTTCGCGAGGCTCATGTCAACGATATCGAAAACGGCAAGTATGACTATCTGTCAGGTTCGTACTATATGGACATAATCCTGGAGCTCGAGCGTGTCGGGGATTTCATCATTAATGTATCCGAAGCGGTCCTCGACATCAAGAAGGGAAATAAGTCATGAGTCTCCCTTCTTTCCGCTGTCTGATCCTGTCTGCGCTCTTGCTGTGTTCGTGTGCCGCCCGCACAGACCGGTCCGACGGAATTCCGGGCGGGGCAGTACCGTTTCCCGGGCCGCAAGTGCCTGAAACGGTGAGGATGCAGGGAGCCCGCGCTGTGGCGGAGTATTTAAGCATCAGTTTCTGGACGGCATTTCTGGACACATCGCGTGTCTGCGCCGATTCGGACACACTGATTCTCGGGGTAAGCCGCGACGGTTTCAGGAAGGCTTTTTACGAATATGCCGGCGTGACGGACATGCTGTCCCGATGGCCAGAGGATTTTCCGCAGGAGGCGGTGCATATACGCTCGGCGCTTGCGTCCCTTGTCAGGGCGGCTGAAGACAGTGGCGATACGGTCTTTTTCAGGGCTGTCGCCGAAGGGCTTTCGGCCTGTTTCTATGATCCTAATTCGCCTTACAGGAATGAGGACATTTACGGCCCGCTTGCGGCATTGCTGTCGTTTTCACCGATGGCGGATACTGTGACAAGGGGGCGTTACCGTTACGAGGCAGGGTTGTGTGCGCTGAACCCTTGCGGTAGTACCGCTGCCGATTTCAGGTTTTCGGACAGCTCTGGCAGGATGTACTCCATGCATGGAGTCGAAGCCGATTATACCGTGCTGTTTTTTACCAATCCCGGCTGCGAGGCCTGCCGCAGGATTGTCGATGCCCTGACTTCTTTCAGGACTCTTTCGGGAGACGGCCTTGAGGAACTGATTTCCTCCGGAAAAGTCGCCGTTGTCAACATATACATCGATTCGGACATAGAAGAGTGGATGGATTACAGCCTTTCTTATCCGTCCTGCTGGTACAACGGTTATGACCCGTACGGCATATTGCGCGACAATTCACTGTACGCGGTAAGGGCCATTCCTTCGTTGTATCTGCTCGATTCCGAAAAACGGGTGCTGTTCAAGGATGCCGTCCCTGAAAAAGTCATTGCGTATCTGCAAAGCCGGATAACTTCCTGACTGATATCTTCCGGGGCGTTTGTGAAGTCTGATTGTAGAGACAATGTATTGAATATCAGGTATTTGTAGTTAAATAGGATAATCCGGCCTGCCCCCGAAACGATGTTTTTATATGCCTTCCGGGGCGGTCCGTTATTTGTCTTGAGTGTATAATCTATTGAAATACAATGTGTTGCAGATGCGAACTATCGATGGTCGTGCCCCCGAAGATTCAGCTCTAATCAGATAGTTGAGATACCAGGATTCGAACCTGGACAGACAGAACCAAAATCTGTAGTGCTACCATTACACCATATCTCAATCGCAATAAGTGGGCGCAAAGGTATGATTTTTTTGCCAAACGGGCAAATTATCTTTTGTCGCGGAAAAAATCGCTCATCAGTCGGCCGCATTCGACCGCCAGTACGCCTCCGACAACCTCTGTCTTCGGGTGCAATAGCGAGGGGCCGAATAGCGAATATCCCCTTTTAGGATCGGAGGCTCCGTAAACCACACGGCTTACCTGGGCCCATGCCAGGGCCGCCGCGCACATCGGGCAAGGTTCGACGGTGATGTATATTTCGCATCCCGTCAGATATTTTCCTCCGATATGGCCGGTCGCCATCGTTATCGCCTGCATTTCCGCGTGGGCGGTAGGGTCGTTCAGCCGTTCGGTAAGATTGTATGCCCGTGCTATGATTTTCCCGTTGTGTACTATGACGGCTCCCACCGGGACTTCGTCCGCTTCGTATGCGAGCATGGCCTGCCCGATTGCTTCGCGCATGTATTTTTCATCGTTTCCCATATCCGCAAAGGTAGCAACAAGCCCCGAGCAATGCAACCCCTTCCTGTCCTGACGGAATGATTACGGCGCGCACGGACATGCGCCTTTCTGACAAATTGTCAGCAAAAACATGTGGCATCCTATTTGCCCGTTTGTTGCCGTCCTGTCTGTGACGGCAGGGCGGATTGTTAGGAGATTTGTAAAAGTTAAATATTTAAAAATTGTTGATTATGAATATCAAACCATTGGCAGACAGAGTTCTGGTTGAACCTAAAGAGGCGGAAATGAAGACCGCCGGTGGACTTTATATTCCTGATACCGCAAAGGAAAAACCTTCACAGGGTACGGTCATAGCGGTCGGTCCTGGCAAGAAAGACGAACCTATGGAAGTTAAATGCGGCGATACTGTCCTTTTCGGCAAATATGCCGGCAACGAGGTACATTTCGAAGACAGGAAGTACCTTATAATGAAACAATCTGACATCATGGCTATTATCGGTTAATATTTTAATAGGAGGAAAATATCATGGCAAAAGATATCAAATTCAACATCGAGGCACGCAACAAGATGAAAGAAGGTGCCGACGCACTTGCAAACGCAGTTAAGGTGACTCTCGGTCCGAAAGGCCGCAATGTGGTGATCGACAAGAAGTTCGGTGCCCCTCATGTGACAAAGGACGGTGTTACCGTAGCGAAGGAAATAGAGTTGGAAGACAGGATAGCCAATATGGGCGCACAGATGGTCAAGGAAGTCGCTTCCAAGACTAACGAGCAGGCCGGCGACGGTACTACCACCGCTACCGTCCTTGCACAGGCCATCATCAATGTGGGTCTGAAGAATGTTACGGCAGGCGCCAACCCTATGGATCTGAAACGAGGCATAGACAAGGCTGTGGCCAAAGTGGTCGAAAGCCTCAAAGCCCAGAGCCGCGAAGTCGGTGACGACTATTCCAAGATCGAGCAGGTCGGTACAGTATCGGCTAACAACGACAACTATATCGGCAAGCTTATCGCGGATGCGATGTCCAAGGTAAAGAAAGACGGTGTGATTACTGTCGAGGAAGCGAAAGGTACCGAGACCGAAGTGAAGGTCGTCGAAGGCATGCAGTTCGACCGCGGTTATATTTCGCCTTATTTCATGACTAATGGCGACAAGATGGAGGCAGTCCTCGACGACCCTCAGGTGCTTATCACCGATAAGAAGATTTCGTCGATGAAAGACCTTCTTCCTATCCTCGAACCTATCGCAAGGGAAGGTAAATCCCTGCTCATCATAGCTGAAGATGTGGACGGCGAGGCTTTGACGACCCTTGTCGTAAACAGGCTCCGCGGTACTTTGAAGATAGCGGCCGTAAAGGCTCCGGGCTTCGGTGACCGCCGCAAGGAAATGCTTCAGGATATAGCTACCCTTACAGGTGCGGTAGTGGTTTCCGAAGAGAGAGGCTTCACCCTTGAAAACACTACTCCTGACATGCTCGGCCGTGCCGAAAAGATCGTCATCACCAAAGAGAACACTACCATCGTGAACGGTGCCGGCGACAAGGACGCGATTGCCGAAAGGGCCGAACTCATCCGCAAGCAGATAGCTTCGACTACTTCGGATTATGACAGGGAGAAGCTTCAGGAGCGTCTTGGCAAGCTTGCCGGCGGCGTGGCCGTACTTTATGTAGGTGCTGCTTCGGAGGTCGAAATG
>DEPW01000054.1 GCA_002358965.1 Bacteroidales bacterium UBA3382 | reverse complement strand
TATGTCTTCCACCCCATAAGGGTATGCTGCCGTTGCAAGACCGACCAGGAGAGGATAGCGGCATTGCTTCACGACACCATAGAAGACTCGGATATGACTCCTGAAAGGCTCTTGTCCGAAGGCTTTCCGAGGGATATAGTCGAGGCCGTGATTTCGCTCACCCATTATGAGGATGAAAAATACTCGGATTATGTCCGAAGGTGCGGCCTGAATTCGATTGCCCGCGCCGTGAAGCTCCATGATCTCGAGGACAATATGGATCTGTCCCGTCTGAAACAGGTGACGGAAAAGGATTTGAAGCGGCTTAACAAATATCTTGTGGCGTACCGCTATCTGCTCTCTTTCAACGAGGGGTGAAGGCCGTTTGAAAAACGATAATCATCATGTTTGAAAATAACTTCGTACCTTTGTGCCATTAAAGCGTACGAAGGTGATGAGGCCGTTTTCCAGAATATGTTCAGCATCCAGGATTTGCGCCGCTTTGGCGGTGCTGCTGTGTCTCTTTCCCGTCGGGGAGTCGAAAGCTCAGGGGAAAGGCGACGATTTTGCCGTATGGGGTTCGATAACCGTAAGGAAGCATTTCGTCGAAGGTCTTTCCGGTTCGCTCAATTGCGAAATCCGTTCCGCCAATACTGTGAGCGACATCGGTCTGTGGTGGATTAATCCTGAACTCAAATACAAGTTCAACGACTACTTTACCGCCGAAGCAGGTTACCGGTATTCAAATGTCAACCGGTCCGAATATTATGAACAGGCGCACCGCTGGTATGCAGGCGGTACGGCCGGGGTGGATTTCGGGCCTTTCCTCCTGACATGGAGAGAGCTGCTCGAGCAGATCTATTATACCGACCGCGAGCCGGGAGCCTATGGCCGTGCCATCTCGTATCTCCGCAGCCGTCTGGGCATGAAACTGAATCTTGAAGCCATGCCTTTCGATCCGTATGTCGAGGTCGAAAATTTCCTTTATGTCGCCGATTACAAGGCAGGTCAGGTGGGGATAATGCGTTATACGGCAGGCGTGAGGATTCCTGTGGGGCAGGTCCATTCGTTAGGTATATATTATAGGTATCAGCAGTACTTCAATTCTTCCCCGAATGAACACATCCTCGGCCTGGGGTATGTGCTGAGTCTGTAAGCGGATAACCGATTTTAAATGATTGCAAGCGACTATGGACGATTCGAACAGGGTTGAAATGATAGTTCCCGATACTGAGAAGGAACTCGGGCTGCCCTATTCCGAGGGCGGGGTCAGGGCCGGTTTCCCGTCTCCGGCCGAAGATTTCATGCCGCGCCACATAGATCTCAACCGGGAACTGATCCGACATCCGGCATCGACTTTCTATGCCCGCGTGTGCGGCGAAAGCATGGCCGGGGCAGGGATAGGGGATGGCGATTTGCTGGTCATCGACCGCTCGGTGGAGCCGTACGATATGTGCATCGCGGTGTGTTTCATTGACGGAGAGTTCACCTTGAAACATGTGAAGATAGACCGGGACGGACTGTCGCTCGTTCCGGCCAATCCCAAGTTCAAGCCGATCAGGGTTTCGCCGGACGATCAGTTTACAGTCTGGGGCGTCGTCAGGTATGTGATAAAGAAACTCTGAAGGCAATGTACGGGTTAGCGGACTGCAACAATTTTTTCGTTTCCTGCGAAAGGCTTTTCCGTCCGGACCTTAACGGGAAGCCGGTCGTCGTTTTAAGCAACAACGACGGTTGCGCCATCGCAAGAAGCAATGAGGCGAAGGCTCTCGGAATCAAGATGGGGCAGCCGTTTTACCAGTTTTCCGGACTTGCCGCTTCAGGGAAGGTTACGGTATTTTCATCGAATTTCATGCTCTACGGCGACATCAGCCATAGAGTCCATGCCACATTGGCGGAGGCGGTTCCCGCAATAGAGATTTATTCGATAGACGAGGCGTTTTTGGATTTCAGGGGAATGCCGGATAGCCGGCTTGATGAACTTGGACACAGGCTTAATAAGCTGTGTATGAGGAATGTCGGTATACCGGTAAGTGTCGGGATCTCGCATACGAAGACTCTGGCGAAGATTGCCTCGAAGCTGTGCAAGCGTTATCCCAAGCTCGACGGAGCCTGCCTTATGCACAGGCGGCAGGATATAGAAAAGGTGTTGCGCAAGTTTCCTGTCGAGGATGTCTGGGGCATAGGCCGCCGTTATGCCGAAAAGCTGCACCGCCTCGGCGTGGCTACGGCCTTCGACTTCGCCAGCCTGTCGGAAGAGTGGGTCAAGGCCCAAATGGGGCTTACGGGGCTAAGGACCTGGACGGAATTGCACGGTACGCCGGCGATAAGTTTCGGCGAAGATCCCGAACCCCGCAAACAGATATGCGTTTCAAGGAGTTTCGCTCGCGAAATCACGGATAAGGACGAACTTTACGAGCAACTGTCGCAATTCATATCCATGGCTGCCGAAAAACTGCGCAAACAGGGCAGCGTGGCCTGCGAGATGAATATCTTCCTGCTCGCCAACAGGTTCAAAGATACCGGACGGGAGTATGGCCGCAACCGTATCGAGCGGCTCGAACCTCCCACTTCGGATACGCTGGCGATTCTGAAGACGGCGCATTATGCTTTCGAGAAGATTTACGACGCCCGCATCCCGTTTAAAAAGGCCGGAGTGGTATTTTCCGGCATCATGCCTGAAGATTCCATCCAGATGTCTCTCTTCGAGCCGGCTTCGTCATACGGCGGCAACGGAAAGCTGATGTCTGTCATAGACAGCATCAACAAGAAGGAAGGGGCCGGGAGCGTGGTGTTCGCCTCTCAAGGTTTCGGCGGTGTCAGGATGAACCGCGAACATCTTTCGCCACAATACACCACTAAATTCGACGATATTTTAAAAATCAAAGTATAAAAGGAGTATATAGGATATGTCTAAGGAAAATTGGAAGCCCGGAACGATGCTCTATCCTCTTCCGGCCGTGTTGGTGAGCTGCGGCAGTGTTCCCGAAGAGTACAATCTCATAACCGTCGCATGGACCGGGACAATCTGTTCCGAACCGCCGATGTGCTATGTGTCCGTGAAGCCGGAAAGGCATTCCCACGGCATCATAGCCCGTACGGGGGAGTGCGTAATCAATCTTACGACTGCCTCTCTTGCCCGTGCCACTGACTGGTGCGGGGTGAAATCCGGCCGCGATTATGACAAATTTGCCGAATGCGGCCTTACTCCGCAGGCTTCTGCGGTAGTGGCCGCCCCGTCAGTCGCCGAATCGCCTGTTTCGATCGAATGCCGCGTAAACAGGATGGTGCCTCTCGGCTCGCATGACATGTTCCTGCTCGATGTAGTTAATGTGGCGGTCGATACGAAATACTTGGACGGAAAAGGCCGTTTCGACATGGAAGCCGCCGGTCTGATGGCCTATTGCCATGGCGAATATTTTTCGCTTGGCAAAGTCCTCGGGTTTTTCGGCTGGTCCGTGTGCAAAAACAAAGGCAAGGCACGCAGGTGATAGCTCTTCCTGCATGCCTTGCCTGTTCATGTACGATGCTATTTGCGCCTGTACTCTTTGGCAATGATGAATTTCCCTTGGGGCACATGGCAGTAACCTCCGGGATTCTTGACGAGATAGTCCTGATGATATTCCTCAGCCTTGTAAAAGCTGTGTAAAGGCATCATCTCCACGGCTATCGGGGCTGTGTAGTCTTGCGACAGCGTATCCAGCGCTTCGCGTACCGTCTTTTCGTCTGCGCTGTCGGTGTAATATATTCCGGTTCGGTATTGACGCCCTCTGTCCTCTCCCTGCCTGTCGATGCTCGTCGGGTCGATGATCTTGAAGAACAGCCGCAGCAAATCTTCCAGAGGGACCCTTTCAGGGTCGTAACGGACTTCCACGCATTCGGCGGCATCCGTATTTCCTGTACATACTTCCTGATATGACGGCGAGGGCTGCCTGCTGTTGGCGTAGCCGACTGTTGTTTCGAGTACGCCGTCAATCATCTTCAGAAAGTGTTCGGCTCCCCAGAAGCAGCCGCCTGCAAGATAGATCGTCTTTGCCATTTTCAGGACCGTATGCTTATTTCTGTCTTGCATACGAGGTCTCCTGGCCGCCTCTTGCGACTTTCAGAGAGTCGGCGGTGATGCCGGTGATGACCAGGGTGTCTGTGAACTCTATGGTCTGGTCGTTGCCTATGCTCTTGCCTTTCAGGAATATTACATTGCCGATCCTGTCCCAGCTTTCATATTGCAGGGTAGCCATGTTGATGGACTGTGCGCTGCCGTCTTCCATGAAGGATATGCCCTGGAATTGTTCGGGCATTCCCGGTACCGGCTCTATCCAGTTTCCTGTTATTTCCGCGCTGGCGGCTGCAGGTTTGAGTATGTATGCATCAGCAAGTTCGCCGGTGATTTCGTTCTTGCCGTTGTCGAGCCATTTAATCATTCCCTCGGCAGTTTTGAGGTAGGTGGTGTCGTTTTCATCGGAAACCAGTGTCAGTATGTCTTCCGCAACTGTGTATTTTCCGGTCTCCCTGTATGCAGATGCGCGCTCAAGGTATTCCCTTTCGATTACATAGGTAGAGTTGCTGTCAAGGATTACCGTCGTCCCTATGCCCGGGCAGTCGGCTGCCGGCATGACGGCATAATAGGTTCCGTAAAAATCGTCGGCTGTTTCGGCAGCGTTGTTTTTGCAAGAAGTGAACGCCCCTGCGGTCAAAGCCGTGGCGATGCACAGAGTGATGAAGGATTTTGTTTTCATTTTTTTGTGTGTTTTTAAATAAGTGCCGCAAAATTACGAAAAAAATGTTTTGGTTTTATTCGCAAATCGTATATCTTTGCAGTCCGTTTCAACGCGGAAATAGCTCAGTTGGTAGAGCATCAGCTTCCCAAGCTGAGGGTCGCGGGTTCGATTCCCGTTTTCCGCTCAAGGATTTTAAATAAAAGAGACTCAATAAGTTCGCGAATATAAAGGCGGCTTTTGAGCCTCTTTTTTATACACAATTTTGTATGTTTTTGCAAGGTTTACTCGCAAATAACATGCAAGTGAAAGGAGGAGAAATGGCATCGACGAAACTGTATCTTGACACGAGGTCGGCGAGGCCGGGAGCAGAAGCCTATGGGTTAATTCGTGTGTTAAAATTTGCAAATTTGCGAATTTTATATTATCTTTGCAGTGTAATTAAATTATCATGGAAATAATTACGGACAATGAGGGGCTGAAAGAGTTGATTGAGACCGGATGTTCCAAAAGTAAGGTGCTTCGCAATCTTCCTAAAAGTGCTGTTAAAGGCTTCTTTAAAGCTTATGGAATATTGAGAGCTGAAACAAGAATTGAGGATTTGTTTCGTTACAAAGGACTACACTACGAGAAACTGACAGGTTCTTTGTCGGGACTTGAATCTGTGAGGTGCGATTTAAGATATAGACTTATATTCAAGAGTTCTATCAAGGAAGCAGCAGATGAAAATGCCGAAAAAAAAGTCGTAATAACGATAACGCGTATAGAATTAATAACAATATCAGACCACTATGGCGATTTATGATTTAAACGAAATCACTCCTTATATTGCGGTTCATCCGGGCGAGGTGATCAAGGATGAATTGAAGGAGCGAGGCATAACTCAGAAAATGTTGGCCTCAATGACAGGCATTCCCGCGTCCGTGGTCAACGAGATAATCAGGGGCAAGCGGGATTTAAATGCTTCTTATGCGATTGCCTTTTCAAAAATTCTTGAAATTCCGGCAGAATCCCTCATGAGGCTTCAGAATGTTTATGATTTGGATGTTGCAAGAATCAACGACAAGGAAGTGGAAGAAATATCTTCTGAAAACGAACTGATGGAATACAACAAGGCTTTTGATGTCAAATTGGTTTTAAAAAGGCTTGGAAAATCTTTCATCTCTTATTCGGACACGTTGGGTTATCTCAAATCGGCATTTTCATTGCCGTCTTCCGCCCAGCTTCAATTGGAGACGGCAGGACTGTTCCGAAAATCTTCCAAGACGGGATTGGACCGCAGGATGATAATGACATGGAAGATGCTTGCCGAATTCTCGGCAAGGCAATTTTCCTTGGATGTTGAATTCGACAAGTCCGAATCGGATGAACTCGTCAACATGCTCCGTTGTGCTTTTCACGAGAATCGTGACACATTTCATCGTGTTGCCTCAATCTTGGCAAGCCATGGTATAATATTCTGCATCGTGGAAAAAGTTGATAGGGCATCTGTGGACGGCTACAGTTTCATGTGCGAGGATAATCCTGCGATAATTGTCACGAAGAGGTGTGACAGGATAGACAACTTCGCATTTACCGTCATGCATGAATTGGGACATGTGCTGTTGCATTTCAGTGGGAATGATGCCGCTTACTTGCATTTGTCGGATGAAGAAAATTCATCAGTAGTGGAGCGGGAGGCAGATGCTTTTGCGCAGAACTCGTTGATACCCGATGTCATTTGGAAGTCCGCCCCTCATGTGTCGATGAATATTTCCGACATACAGTCGGAGTATTCGAAATGGGCAAAACGCAATTGCCTCAACAAATGGATTGTTTTAGGGCGTGTAAGTTATGAAACAGGGATTTATAAGTTCCGCCAAGACGGTCTAAGGCACATATGTTGATAGCGGTGAAAATAGTTGCTGTTTTTTGTTGCATCATGGAAACAGAAGGATTTCTTCGTTCATGGCATTTTTGTTTGGCTGATAAAGCCTCATGAAAAAGCTATGCCATTGTTACTTTCTTTTGTTGTCCTGTGGGAAGTCCGTGCCTTCTGTAACTTCGTAATAATCGTCCGGTCTTTCCTGCACTACCTTCAATTTGGTCGTTTCCATGATGAACCTATATGACTTCTCTTCCCCGTTGATGGTCATTGGCATATAGACACTGAACTGTGTGCCGAGCAGTCTTGTCCAGCTGTTCCTGACTTCAAGTTCGTAAGTAGGGCGTATTTCAATTATCTTATAAGTATGGTATCCATAATAGTTGTATGGGTTAAGGCTGTACAATATCACCGGAGTGAACCTTGTCCATCGTATCTGTTGTTTTAAAAAAGTATGCGGCGGTATGAAGGTGTCGAAGTCGTATGCCGCCCTTGTCATGGAGCCTTCGAATATCAGGGATACTTTTCTCCAGTCAATGACGATATCTTCGTCCGTTTTGTTGTAAAGGTCAATGAACATCAGGTTTCCGACAAATCCCCATGAAGCGGTTATCAGGCTGTCCTCGTATTCTCCGTCAATTGCTGATAGCGTGTCCGCAAGCCTATTGTCGGTGACTCCCACGAAACTGTATTCGTATGAACCGTAATATGCAGTTCCGCAGCTTGACAGTGCTGCCATTACAATTGCGGCGAGCAAGTAAATGTGGTGTTTTTTCATGTCAGTCATTCTTTTTGATTAAATATTTGTTTTGTAAGCAGCGGACTTCATCCTATTTACAAGTTCGTTCATTCTCTATTAGGCGAATGCCCTGAATATTTCTATCCTATTAGTGTCATTACGAGCAATGACAGAATCCAACAATCGCTTCCGTGTATTCAAATCCGAGTTCTTTTTTTCTCGTGAAGGCAACCGCTATAGCGGTTGGCCGACCTCTTATGCCGTTAAGGCTGTTTTCGGATAATCACTCACTCAAAAACTACATGTTGTACGAGTAGTTGCCGTATTTGTCGGCGTAGAACCACGAGCTGCCGGCAATCTTGATGCGGTATACATCTATCTGCGCATCGGTCAGCGACTCCTGGAGGGAATATGGCACATCGCCCAGGAAAGTGAAGCCGTTCTCGTATACCACTACCAGTGCGTCGTCAGTTATGCAGGCAGCCCATATCATGCCGTATAGGTCCGAACCTTCTTTCATGTGGTCGAGTATGTACTGGTGCGATGCGCTGTAATGATCGGTGGAGATTACTATCCATTCGCCGGCGTCGTTGAAAGTGATAGAGGTGATTTCTTCCTGGTTGTTATTGTATTCGCGAATCTCGTTCTCCAGCGAGTACGGTATGCCGTACCACGAGAGTCCGTTCCTGCCATAGAGTATCAGCCAGTTGCCGTATTCGGTGAGTTGCACATCGTTAATGTATGCGCCCTCTTCGTTCAGTTCGTCCAGTTTGTCGGTAAGGCCGTCGGGACAGCCGGATGCGGCCCAGCCATTCCNNTCCTTCCGTAAAGCATCAGGTCTCCGTTGTATTCGGTTATGGCGACATTGCGGCATTCCCCGTATTCGGTAATGGCGTCACGGATGAAAGAGCGGTCGTTCTGTGCGCTGAGGTGTGAGGAAAACAATGGCATTGCAAGTGCCAAAAGAAGCAAAGACAGGAAATGTTTCATGGTATGTTAAGTTTAAAAGTTAAATGATTTCAGGTTTGCTGTCCGTAAAGTTATGGAAAAAATCGGCAGGTCGCTCTCTTCGGATGGAAAAATTGTATGATTATCCGCAAAATTGCGCCAAGGCCTGAACCGTACCGTTCGGTTTCTGGCGGAATCCGCCTGCCGGATGTGTCAGCAAGCCGGGGCGCAAGGTGGCATGAGCGGGACTGCAAGGCGCAAGTCCACACCCCGACAAGACATCTGCAACCGGCGGGTCACTGCGGCCTGCTCCCGATACTCCGTACCGGAATCTGGAAGATTCTGAACACAAGAGCGAAGGGATAGGCCGTTTTTGTGGAAAAACGAGGATTAAACAAATGAAAAATGATTAAAATCCCCGAATTATTCCTAAATTTGTGACGCTGCGATGCAGCGGACATATTTTAGATGAAAGTGTTTGCGCTTCATCCTTGTACCGAAATCTGGAAAATTTCTATACAT
>DEPW01000072.1 GCA_002358965.1 Bacteroidales bacterium UBA3382 | reverse complement strand
GTAATACGCGCGCTCGCGGCTCTCGAAGGCAAACATCAGGAAATCCCCGCCAAGAAACATGACAACCTGCCTCTGTAACATTAAGTAGACAGTGTAATGAGTAAAATTAAGAGTCTGATAGTTTTGTGCGCGTTGGCGATTTGCACCCAGCTTTCCGCCCAGAATGTAAACGAAATGCTCATCAACGAAGTGCTTGTCAAAAACGAGACAAGCCTCGTTGACGGCTTCGGCAACCGCAACGGATGGATCGAACTGCTCAACAGTTCATACGGAACCGTCGACATAGGAGGCTGCTACATTTCCGTCACAAAAAGCGGACAAAAAGAAACGAGATACTTAATTCCCAAGGGAGATGTCAATACGAAGATCGCTCCAAGGCAGGTAATCGTACTGTATGCTTCCGGCAATGGAGACCAGGGTACATTCTATACCAACTTCAGGATAGAAGCCGGCGACATGATCAAACTCATAAGCAACGACGGCCGTACCCTTATCGACAGTGTCAGGATTCCGGCGAACCTTGGAATAGACCAATCATACGGAAGGGTCCACATCGAGGGGACGATCGACGATACCGAATTCCAGTTCCTCGTACCATCGCCCAACTCCCAGAACGGAGACCTTGAGGCCGAGACCAAAAGCCAGATAATGGCAAGGACCGACCCTTACGGATGGATCATCTCCCTCACATCGATGAGCGTGGTCTTCATATCATTGATCGTACTTTTCCTTATATTCAAACTCATAGGAAAAATATCTGTAAAGTATATGCATAAAGGAGATAAAAACAACAACGAAAAGCAGACGGCCAAGGTATCCGTGCAGCCACAACCCGTCAAAGGGAAAGCAGCGGACACCGAAGTCGCCGCAGCCATAGCCATGGCGATGGACAAAGAGTTCGGAGGAGAGACCAGGGCGGCAATCGCACTCGCGTTGCACCTGCACCTCAACTCGTATGTCCATGACCAGGAAAGCTTCATCATTACCATCAAACCTCACATGACATTCTGGAGCGACAAGAGAGACATGCAGCTCCACAAACCTACAAAATAACCAAATCAGATAACAATTAAAAAGAACAAAAATGAAAGAGTATAAATTCAAAATCAACGGTACGGATTATAATGTCGTAATCAACAGCGTAGAAGGCACAACTGCAAATGTCACAGTAAACGGTGCTGCATATTCAGTCGAAATGGAGAAAGAGGCAGCGCCCGCACCGGCTCCGGCAGCAGCTCCAGCTCCTGCACAGGCAGCTCCGGTACAGGCCGCACCTGCAGCTCCTGCAGCAGCTCCCGCTCCTGCGGGCAAAGGCGAAAATGTCACTTCACCGCTCCCTGGAGTAATACTTGACGTAACCGTAAAAGTAGGCGATACAGTAAAAGCAGGCCAGCAGGTTGCCACTCTCGAAGCGATGAAAATGGAAAATGCGATCGAGTCACCTTGTGCAGGTACTGTAACTGCCGTTTGCGTATCTAAAGGCGATTCCGTACTCGAAGGTGCCACTATAGTTGTAATCGGCTAATGAATACTGTATTAGAAAACATAGGCGAATTTCTTAAATTTACCGGATTTGCAAACGCCACATTAGGTCATATCATAATGATCATTGTGGGGCTTGCATTCATATATATTGCCATCAAGAAAGAATGGGAACCGCTGTTGCTCGTCCCTATCGGATTCGGCATAATCGTCGGCAACATTCCATTGTTCCCAGGACTCAATGTCGGCATATATGAAGACGGTTCTGTCATGAATATCCTCTACCAAGGCGTACAGAAAGGCTGGTATCCGCCTTTGATCTTCCTTGGAATCGGAGCCATGACAGATTTTTCAGCCCTGATTGCAAATCCTAAACTGATGCTCATAGGAGCTGCCGCACAATTGGGCATATTCGGCGCATACGCAATCGCGCTTGCGATGGGTTTCGCGCCTAACGAAGCCGGAGCGATCGGAATCATCGGCGGAGCCGACGGCCCTACCGCCATATTCCTCTCGTCAAAGCTTGCCCCGGACCTTATGGGTGCGATCGCCGTATCGGCATATTCGTACATGGCTCTGGTACCGGTGATACAGCCTCCGATCATGAGATTGTGCACCACCAAGAAAGAGAGGCTGATCAGGATGCCCGCGCCGCGTATCGTATCGCAAAGGGAGAAGATACTCTTCCCTATCGCCGGTTTCCTGCTCACGGCTTTCATCGTACCTTCCGGTCTGCCTCTGCTCGGAATGCTCTTCTTCGGAAACCTGCTAAAGGAATCCGGAGTGACCAGAAGGCTCGCCGAAACTGCCAGAGGACCGCTTATCGATGTGGTCACCATCCTCATCGGACTTACGGTCGGCTGCTCGACCCAGGCGGACAAATTCCTTCAGCCTAGTTCGATCATGATATTCGTACTTGGTTTCCTCTCATTCGTAATAGCTACTTTCGGCGGTGTCCTGTTCGTGAAATTCATGAACCTGTTCCTCAAGCCGGGCAACAAGATCAACCCGCTTATCGGTAATGCCGGCGTATCCGCCGTACCGGATGCAGCCAGGATATCCAACCTCGAAGGGCTGAGGTACGACAAGAGGAACTTCCTGCTCATGCATGCGATGGGACCTAATGTAGCCGGAGTGATCGGCAGTGCCGTAGCGGCAGGTATTCTGTTGGGATTCCTCGGATAATGCAGAGGTTATCATAGAAAAAAGAAGAGGCGCTCACCAATTTGAACGCCTCTTCTTTTTTGTGTTTTTCCGTCATTTCTCTATGGCTATCTTCCGTATGAGTCCAGCGATGTCTTTCGCGCAATCCGTCGTATCTTCCAGGGCTTCGACGATATTTTTGTACTTGACCAGTTCGATCGCATCCTTTTCATTTTCGAAAAGGAAAGTCATATATTCTCCGAAAACATCGTCGCTCGCATGCTCTATCTGCGTAATCCGTTCACACTGCTGCAATACCTGCATCGGCTTCTTCCCTATCAGTTTCAACTGCACAAGCAATGTCTCCAGGACGACGGCATCTTCCTTAATGTAATCCGCAAGCTCTATCACCTGCGGATCTATCCTTTTTGGCAAATATATTATTATCCTTTTGGCGCTGTCGTTGATCATATCCAGGAAATCGTCCAGCTTGGCGGCCAGAGCCTGTACATCCGCCCTGTCGAACGGGGTATTCTTGATTTCAACCATTTCCCCATACAAAGTAGCTATCACGGCATCGCCTTGCGTTTCATTCAATTTGATATTCCGATACATGTTTCTGCGTTCAGCCGGATCACCGCTCCTTACCATATCCGACAGATGGGCGGCGGCGGAAACGAAACAGCTTGCCTGTTTTTCAAAATAAGGCGAAATCTTGTCACCTGATTTCTTAAGAAAACGGAAAAAACTCATATTAAAAAAGATATTTGTATTGATTTGCAAGATAAGCAAAAGTTTTAAAGAATATCTTTTTTTGAGCATTTTTCTTATTCCTTTCGCATAGTTTTGCAGCGACAAACGAGGGGAAACGACTATGAGAGGCAGATTTTTCGTAACCGCGGCGATACTTCTTTTATCCGCGAATCTTTTAAAGGCGCAACGCATATCGATAGGGACAAACCTGGCCGACTACGCCAATTTTGCGACAATCAATCTTGAAGTAGGATACGCGCTCGGGCAACATTGGAGCATCTTCATGAGCGGCGCATACAATCCTTTCACTTTCAACGAAGGAACGCCGCGGCAGATACAGCACCGCACACTTTCGTTCGAAGGAGGTTCAAGATATTGGTTCTGGCATGCCAACTCGGGATGGTTCGCCGGAGCGAAACTCAAATATTCGATATACAATTACGGAGGGCTGGTTTCACGCCGCACGGAAGAGGGAACGGGATACGGCATAGGAATATTCGCGGGATATTCGTTGATGCTCACCGCCAACCTTAACATCGAATTCGGTGCCGGGCTGCTCGGAGGCATTAAAGACTACACCGAATACACATGTCAGAAATGCGGCAGGATCCTCTCCAAAGGGATTGCCGGATATGTTTTCCCGGACAATCTCATCATACAGTTGGTATATGTTTTCTAAAACGGACGGTATGCGCAAGACTTTCGTCATATTATTGTTAATTATGTGTGTTGTAATGATTCCGGCATCCTGTTCCGTCTCGTACCGGGCAAGAGTCCTCAACAGACAGATGCCGGATGCCGGAGTCATGATACGCCAGAGCGAACTGGCACACATGGAGAGCGCGACCAGGCGCGACACTTCCGAAGATGGCATGATGAATACAGACACTTTGGACAGAGCAGGAAGCCCCTTCGGAAAGACCAGGCTTCTCGATGCCGCCTATGTCGTAGCCAGGCACAAGCAGGTAAGCGAACGGCACGGATGCGTCGAGTTGGAGTTCGACATAGTCGTACCGGACATCATGACAGACCCGTCATGGCAGGTAAGGATAACACCCGTAATCACGATACTCGGGAAAAGCGAGGAACTCGATTCTCTCCTGATTACCGGGAACGGCTATCTTCAGGCCCAACGGCGCGGCTATGACAAATACGAAAGATATGTCAGCTCACTGCTGCCTCTGGACAGTGAAGAGCTATATCTGTACAAACGGAGTCTCGGGCTGTTCCTTGAAAGGTTTGCCGCCGCACCGTTCGGCGTAAGCGAAGAAGAAGCCGTAAGACACTACACCAAACAATGGCTCAAACGGCTCAATCTCATACGGCATTCACGGAAAGACCGTAAATACGAGAAGTTCGTCAAATCACCATACATAAACGGAGGCGTAAGGATAGATACCATCATAGACAGAGCCGGCGAAAGTGTGGTCTACCGATATTTCCAGACGATCAACACGGCCCCGAAGATGAAACGGATCGACCTCAATCTTAAATCAAGCATAGTCCATGACGGAAGGACACTGTACAGCCATACGAACATGGATACCGCAAGATTTTACATAAGTTCGCTAAGCAGCCTTGCGGACAACAGGGAACGATATGTCTGGAGGATTTCAACCAGAGATTCGATAATAAACACCGAAGCCGACATACTTTTCGAAAAGGACAAAGAATATTTTGTCGATGAAATAGCCGGCAATGCGACAGAGTTCCGACGAATCGAAAGGATGATGCTATCCATATTCGAAGATGACAGGCTCGTCACCGATTCCATAATCATACGCGGTGCAGCTTCACCCGAAGGGGATTACAACTATAACAAACGCCTGTCCGGAGCGAGAGCGGAATTCGTCCTTGGCAAGATTAGAGCTTTAGTGCAAAAATACCGGAGGGACGGCGTGCATATCTCTTACACCTCGCTCGGGGAAAATTCTTTGATTGACACTACTGAAAACTTATCGCCCGTGCACGCCGCTCCCTTTGACTGCCAAAAGCTTTACGACAATATCAAAGCATACGGCATTGGGGAAGACTGGGCTGGATTCGAGGCCGCACTGATTGAGGCAGGATGCTTCGACGAGCGGCAGAAAAACGAAATCCTCTTATGCGTCTTGGCAAAGGATCCCGAAGAGAGGGAAAGGAAAATGAAAGCCTTGCCCTACTATGAAAACATCTCGGATTCAGTGTTCAGCAAGATCAGGAATGTGAGGTTCGAGTTCCATCTGCACAAAAAAGACGCAATAAACGATACCATAAAGACTGCGGAAATAGACACGGTCTACATGAAAGGGCTCCTATATCTGAGAGAACGGGACTACAAAAATGCCTTGGAGGCCCTTAAGAAATACCGCGATTACAATTCCGCACTCGCCTATCTGCTTATGGAATACAACCACACGGCTTTGGAGATCCTTAAAGGTCTGGAAAGGACGGCAAGCAGAGACTACCTGTTGGCAATCGCATACTCAAGGACCGGAAATACCGAAGAAGCCGTAAGGTTTCTGGATTCCGCCATCAGCCTCGATGACAGATTCGGATACCGGTACAGACTCGACCCTGAATGCGCTAAACTTAAGATGAAACTATGACCGGCCATGCCGGGGAAATTTTTGGAGAAATTCCGCCAGCCTAAATATCGGAGGGGAGCACGGCGGACGGAATGTGCAGGAGGACTTGTATTTCCCCGACATGGTTTTTTATTAACAATTTTTAAACTCTATTTAAAATGAAAAAATTATTTTTTATGACCTGTCTGTTGGGACTCACATTACAGGCGTGCGAACAAATCGAAAAGACCGGCAAAGAGGACATCGCCGCGAACGGCAGATACGCCGTAAATTTCGGCATCAGCGAGGGCGTTGAAACAAAACTTACCGGAAACTCGGACGAAAGCGCCGTAAACTCGGTATTGTTCATCGTTTTCGACGAAAACGGAGATTATGTCACATCCGCACGCCCTTCGGGCACTTCGGCCGAAGTCGAGCTTTACGAAGGAAGCTACAATGTCGCGGCCATAGTCAACGCGGACGGTCTGGAAATCAACGGCAGTAATTCCCTCGGCACAGTAAGGGATATCACAGTACGGCTTGAGGACAACTCAAAGGGAGACCTCGTGATGTACGGGGAAAAACAGTTCACCATCGGGAGCAACGGAAGCAATGTCACAGTAGATGTCAAAAGAGTTGTCGCGAAGATAGCGCTGGGCAATGTGATCAACGAAATGAAAGACCCCGTATTCCAGGCTATGGAATTCGAAATCAGACGCATTTTCATATCAAATGTTTCCGGCCTTTCGGACATAACCGGCAGCGACTCTCCTACTTTATGGTACAACATGAACGGGACATGGAACGACGAAAGCGACGAAGTCAAAGCCCTTATCGAAGATGATGGAATAGACACGGTAATCCCATACAAAGGCAATTATCAACAGGAACATTATTACTACGCCTACCCTAACGACACGGAAACCGATTCATTCGACTCGATTTGGAGCCCGCGCTTTACAAGGCTGGTAATCGAAGCTTCCTTGGGAGGCGATATCTGCTACTATCCCATCCCGTTCGGCAACATTGAAGCGAACCATACCTATACCATTAACAACCTGACCATAACCAAGCCCGGCACCCAATACCCTTGGGAAGAAATCGACGGAGAGGCCTGCAATTTCACCGTAAATGTAAGCGACTGGGAAGAAGGCCTGAACATGGACAAGACCATCTGACATTTTAAATCCACACACCATGCATAATCACATATACCGATGCAAGACCGCATTCTTCCTGATGCTTCTATTGATAGCCTCCTCCTGTAATGTCCTGGAAGACAGGAACGAATGCCCGTGCAGACTGTTGTTCAAAGCGATCGATCTCCCCGAAGGACAGCATGAACCTGTCATATACCTGTATGAAGACGATATCATGAAAGAGCGCATTGAAGTCCCTGCCGGACAACTCGCAGACGGATATGTACATGAGACTGCCAGAAAAAGGGACATCGTCATTTATGTATGGTGCGATACGACGGGATACGTATTTCCTTCATTCTCGCTGAACGACACCGTAATCGACGGCGGATACGGGAATGCGTTTCCCGCCCTGTTCAGATTTTCCACTTCCATCGACACCAGATCGGAAGAGCAGACAGTCATGATAGATTTCAACAAAAGATTCGCCACATTGAATGTCAAAATCCTGGAAGTCAAAGACATCGAAAGCATATCGATCAAAGGCGACTACAACGGGTACCGCATGGACGGTTCGCCCGTCAAAAGCGATTTTCAGGTCAATGCCGAAATCAGACATATTGACGGATATGCATGTTTTGCAGAGCGTTTGCCCGAGCAGCGCAATGACCGCCTCATACTATGTATCGAATATTCCGACGGTACAGGAAGCGATATCCCGTTAGGGAAGATACTTGAGAGCAAAGGGTACAATTGGGATGCCGACGATCTGATGGATATCAGCCTTACCATCGAAGGGGCCGCAGTCGACATCGCCATCCGCAAAACAGACTGGGCAATAGGATACAATGACAATTTAACCGTATGACACATATGAAGAATAGCATATACATCATTGCCATTCTGCTGGCAGGGATATTATATCATACAGGATGCACCGATAAAATATCCGAGAAAGGCAAGGAAGATTCAGGCATTTACACATTCACCGTCGAAGAAGACCTGAGAGGATTCGATTACGGAACGACGAAAGGCATCCTGTCTGACATTTACTGCACGGACGAGAACGGAATCGGCAATGTAGCCATATTCGCCTATGACCTTACGGACGGAAGATACCGTACATCATGTTACACTGACAATTACGACGGAAGCGAGCCGTTTACGCTCGAGCTGAAGGACGATACGCCATACAAAATATACACAATCGCAAACATGGGGACAATATCCGCCCCGCCAGGCATGGAAGACATGGAAAGATATATCCATACGATAAATTCATGGACGGAAATGACGGATATGGCCGGATTCCTGCCAATGGCCGGAGCGACAGTGATTGACACCGGACTGGCGGACACATTCCGCATTTTCGTGAAAAGGCTTGTCGCCGAAATCAACATAAACTACGACTCTCCGGACGGATTGAAGGTCTTCACCGATTCCATAAAGATATGCAACTCCCCTTTGGAGGTATCCCCGTTTTCAGACAACAGGCCGAGCGTTTCCGGAGACGGCGACAGGGCTTCGCAAGAGGACATAGGCATATTTGCCGAAGGAAAGGGCATCAGGATGTTCATGTTGGAAAACATGAATTACGGATCTGCAACATCCGGAGAGCTTACAGTACAGGATCCGGACACTCCTGCTCCGGACAATGTCTCATGGATCGAACTCAAAGGCAATATAACCAACAGCGCCGGCATAATCAGCGGAAAAATAGGATACCGCATACTTCTGGACTTCGACATCAAAAGGAACAAAAAATACACAATCAATTTCACAGTGACTCCTGAAGGCGTTTACGAAGACTCTTGGAGAGTCGAAGTGAGCGATGCCATACTCGATATGGGAAACGAAGTGATAATGTCTCAGGACAGCAGCATTCCTTATGCTATCACTGCCGAGGAATATACCGACATAACCTATTCGACCGACGACATCGGCATCGTCAGATACCATAACGGCAGACTGTATTCCGGAAATCCCGGATTTGCCACGCTCACCGCCAGATCCGAACAGCCGGACGCATACGGAAGCGTAAAAATAACAGTGCTAAGCAACAGCGAAGACCATATTGAAGTCGATGACCATGAAATAGTCCTCGGACTTCCTACCGACATACCGTTCATCGCGCCAAAATGCGAAACCCTCGGCATAAACACACCGGAAGGATATCTCGAGATGGATGTTTCATATGATTCCGACGGACAGCCGAGGACGGTCGAGGACCAATATGTCAGAATCGAATTCGACCCTTCTTTGTCGAACAATAAGGCATTCAACATAACGGTAAAAGAGCTGAAACTGCTCGCAGGCGACAAATTCGAGTGCACGCTGCGGAGCATAAGCGGAAAGACCGAAACTTTCAGCCTTACTTCCACCATCCCCCGACTGAATGTCAGATGCAACGACACACAGGTATCCGAATGCGGCAAAAGTACCAGATATTACATCCAGCTTTTGCATAACGGGAAAGCGCTCAACAGCTATGATTTCGACAACGCCACATACAACAAATATTTCAGCCGCATCGTGGGCTCGACAGGCAATCAGGACGCCGGGCACATCGGTTTCACGCCCGACATGCTAACGATGAGCGGAAACATATATGGCATATCCGCAAACGGCCGCGAGCCCTATACCGGGCATATCAGCTTCAGATATAACGGACGCTTGTCTTTCAATGAAAAGGGCAGAGCGACTTGCGAAATCACGGTACTGCCGGCCTTCACTGCCGAAGGAGGCAAAACGGAAGACATAGACAATATGGTGATGCTCAACGAAGCAGACACCCATATATTGCCCATTCCTCAATCAGACATTTCCGATGCACAAATCGAAATAAGGCATCTGGATTGGGACCGGCAGTGGGAAAAAGGAAGAAACTGCAATGACGAAATCACTGCGGAAGCGTCCGAAGACGGAATGAAAATCAGAATGAAAGACAATGCTTCGGGGCCGTATGCGTTAAAATTGACAAAACAAAGTCCCGTGACCGGAAAGGTCTTTACCTGTACATATTATTTCGACATATACCTTAATTTCGAAGTAGGCATACATATTCCATGGAACGAAACCGGCCGTTTCAGCATCGACATCGAGATAATTTTCAATATCAACGGAGGCGACAAGGAAATACTTGAACTGGTCGACGGGGAAAACCGCGAGTTCATACGGGTTTCACAGAGATTCGGAAGTTCGTACAGCGAGCTATACCGCATAGGCGAAAGCGTAAGGCTGTGGGGAAATTCGGACTTCTTTTACACCGACCCGGCACATGCCTCATTGCCTCCTTGCGTAAACTTCATAGACAGCATCATAGACCAATTCCAAAAAAGGAAGTTCGTATACAAGATACACAACCCTTTCACGGACGAAGATGAAAGCTCCGGAAGCTTCGCTACCGGCCAGGACATTTCTGAAAAGTTTTTCAATGGCGAGCCGATCCTCTTGAGATTCAATCTTGCCAAATCATTCCTGTACACTATCGTCCATAACGGATGCACCATGCAAACCGGATACGATAACGGGGATATCGAAACGAACCGTAATTGACAGACTGTTGTGAAATATTGAAAAGATTGGCTACATTTGCAGATACTATTCGAAACCGTCACGGTTTCTCAGATACGACCGGCATGAAAATATCCAAAAAGATTAGGAACATACTGACCTCTGCAAATGTAGCAATCTTGGCAATCGGATTGCAACTGGTCATCCCTTCATGTTCGACCACTCCCGAAGGCCACGACATTACAGGCAGGTGGATAACTAAAAACATCCTTGTGAAAATAGGCGACGAATGGATCGGAGCGCATGAAGAAATCTACAGCGAATTCGGCATAGACTGGGTGTTTTCCGACGAATATGTCACTATCGACACTTACTCGCTGAAATACAGGATCGAAGAAAACATATTGCTTTTAGACAACGGAAGTTCGTTCAAAATCGTAAACCATACCGCCACAGACCTTCAGCTGGGAACACCGGTCAACGGACCTACCATATACATCTTGCTTACAAGGCCGTGAATGCCTCCTTCCTTGAAACCGCTTCCTGTTTGATGATGCGCAACGCCTTGATAGCGGCAGGGAAACCGATGTAAGGCAGGCACTGGATGACAGCGGCTGTCAACATTTCGGGCGTATTGCCGGCGTTGATGTTGCCGTGATAGTGCGAATGTAATTGGCTTTCGGCTTCCAAGGTCGTCAACACGCAGTAGCCTAACAGTTCGCGCGTCTGCAAGTCAAGCGCGTCACGGCTGTAGATATCGCCGAAGAAATAGTCGGTAAGGAATTGCTCCACATCCTTTCCCATGTCGCCGGGCAATCCTTCCATTACCGAGGAGATGCCTCCGGGATAAAGTCTGTCCTGGATTGCCTTGCCTGCTGCATGGCGCGTTTCCTCCGTCACCGTGCCCTGCTTTTCCAACGGCAGGTTGATACCCTGCTCCTTAAACACCTCATTCACCGTAGAAACGGCATTAAGCATCTTCGGGAAGCCGATGAACGGGGCGGTAAGATACATCACCTCGCGCAGTTCTTCGGGAGTGACGCCCACATTGAGCGCCGCCCCGGCGTGAGCTTTCAGTTGCGGAAGCGTCTGCATCGTGGCGAGAGTGATGCAGGTAATCATTTCGCGCTGCTTCAGCGTCAATTCACCTGTTTGAAACACCTCGCCAAAGATGAACTTCTGAAGGATGTCCATCATTTCGGGGTCCGTACCTTGCCCGGTAAGGGCTTCGCCTCCGAACAAGGCATGATAATTCTGCTTGCATACTTCGATTCTATCCATAGTATCTGTTGTTTGTGCCATCGCAGACAGACTTACTGCCAGCACGAGGGCGATTGTCGCTATTGTATTTTTCATGATTATTCTTGTCTACGAAGTCCTTGAATCCATCGAGTGTCATAATCATTCTCCCAACCGATCATATTCTTCATCAGTCACGGGCTCCAGCCATTCGTTGGATGTGTTTTCTCCCGGAATCTCAAAAGCGAGATGTGCGAACCAACTGTCCGCCGCCGCTCCATGCCAGTGCTTCACATTCGCCGGGATATGGATGACATCGCCCGGAAGCATCTGCACGGCGGGCTTGCCTTCCTCCTGATACCAGCCCTTTCCGGCTACGCAGACCAGCATCTGCCCGCCTCCTTCAGTCGCACGGTGAATGTGCCAGTTGTTGCGG
>DEPW01000128.1:20615-25162 GCA_002358965.1 Bacteroidales bacterium UBA3382 | reverse complement strand
CGATCCATACAGTCCCTACCGGCTTGTCTTCGGTGCCTCCTCCCGGGCCGGCTATGCCGGATGTGGCGACGGAAAAATCGCTGCCGGTTATGCGTCTGGCCCCTTCGGCCATCTGTCTTACGCATTCCTCGCTGACAGCTCCGAAACGGTCGATGGTTTCGGCCTTTACCCCGAGCACTCCGCATTTTACTTCGTTTGCATATGAGGTCACCGAACCGAGATAATAGTCCGAAGAGCCTGCTACGGAAGTTATCAGTTCGGAAATGCGTCCTCCGGTGCAGGATTCTGCCGCGCTCAATGTAAGAGAGGCTTTACGGAGCATCTTCCCTATGACGGTTTCGAGATTGTCGTTTCCGCTGCCGTATATCGCGTCGCCTATGATCCGGCGCAGTTTTGAGAATTCGCCCTCAATTCTTGCCTGTTCTTCGTCGCGTTTGCCTCCATAGATAGACAGTCTGAGCCTGAGGCCTATGGCCGGATCGGGCAGATATGCCAGTTTCATGTCTTTCGGCAGGGACGCTTCCCAGTCGGAGATCATATCCGACATGATCGACTCCGGGATTCCGAATGTGACGAGCGTCTTATGGAATATGTCTGTCAGACTGAAGTGCCTGCGGATGTCTTCCATTATGTCATCGAGCGCTCCTGCCGCTTCGTATGGCACTCCGGGAAGCGAATACAGCACATGTACCGAACCGTTTTTCGGTATGCGGTATACGGTGATTGGAGCCATTCCGCATCTGTTCAGTATCACTTCGCAGTTGTCGGGGACTTTGGCCTGTGCGAGGTTGTCGGGAGTATGCGCTATGCCTCTTCTGTCCAATGCTTCCAATATCATCTCCAGTTGCCGGGTATCGGTCTTCCAACCGCTTGCTCCGGTAAGTTCCGCTATGGCCTTCTTCGTAATATCGTCTTTCGTAGGGCCTAACCCTCCGGTAACGATCACGATGTCGTGCATCTCCAGCAATGAACCGATATTCGACACTATCCTGTCTTTGTCGTCGCCTACGGACACCATCGTTTCCGTCTTGACGCCTATTTCGTTCAATGCCTTTGAAATGGCCTGCGAATTTGTATCCAGGACCTGTCCGATCAGAATCTCGTCTCCAATCGTGCAAATAGCCGCTTTAAGCATTTTTTTCAAGATAATTAACAATATTGCGCACCATCGACGGTCCGTTGTAAATAAAGCCCGTATAGATTTCGACGAGCGATGCTCCGGCATCCAGCATCTCTTTGGCCTGGGCAGGGGTCATAATGCCGCCGCAGCCTATGATCGGGATGAGTCCCTTGCTTTTCACATGTATGTATCTTACGGTTTCTTTCGCCTTTTCGAAAAGCGGGGCACCGCTCATTCCTCCGTTGCCTATGTCGTCGACGGTTTCCTTTGGAGTCTTGAGGCCTTCCCGCGATGTAGTGGTATTTGTAGCCACTATTCCGTCTATTCCTGACAGCAGTGCCAAATCTATGATGTCGTCGAGCTGCTCTTTTGATATGTCGGGTGACAGTTTAAGCAAAATCGGCTTGTATTCATCGTAATAGCGTCTCATATTGAGGACCCTGTCGATGATTCCTGCCAGATGGTCCACTCCCTGGAGCTTGCCGAGGCCTTGCACATTCGGGCATGAGATATTGAGCACGAACATGTCGGCAAAATCGTAGGAAAGCGCGAAAACCTTTTCATAATCGGCTTCGGCGTTATCTATCGATGTAGTGTTGTTCTTGGTGATATTGACGGCAATGATTGTGTCCGGCCTCTTTTTCTTCAGATTGTCTACGACTTTCTTGACTCCGACATTGTTCAGCCCCATCCTGTTGATGAGCGCCTTGTCTTCAACGAGCCTGAATAGCCTCGGCTTGGGATTTCCGTCCTGAGGAAGAGGGGAGACGGAGCCGATTTCGATGAAACCGAAGCCGAATTTGGCCATGTCGTTGTAGTATTCGCCGTTTTTGTCGAATCCGCCGGCCAGTCCGACCGGGTTTTTGAAGCGAAGTCCGAAGATCTCCTTTTCCAGTCTTGGGGTGCGGCGGCAGTACATAGCCCTGAGCAATGTCCCGCTGAAAGGTATGTACCTCAAGACGGTCAGCATTATCATTACGAGTTTGTGCGCCGTTTCGGGATTAAAAGCGAAAAATATGGGTCTTAACAGTCTGTACATACGATTTTACGAATTATTGCGCGAAGTTAGCAAAATAAATTTGGCGATTAGCCATCGGAGTGTTATTTTCGCACCAATATTAATCCAAATCAGAGAATCATGAAGAAATACAGATGTACCGTATGCCACTGGGAGTACGATCCCCAGACAGGTGATCCGGATTCCGGCATAGCTCCCGGAACCGCCTTCGAAGACATACCGTCTGACTGGGTATGCCCGATATGCGGCGTAGGCAAGGAAGACTTCGAGCCCATAGACTAAGACGCTCTTTAAAGGCACAGCGACAGGGAAATATTCCCGTTACGCGACAGACACAAGAGGCAGCATGTTCAGCACTGGCGGCAATGCTGTCTCTTGTCATTTTGCAAATTCCTCAAAGGTATTGTCGTCGTAGTATATCGTTATACGCTTGATTTTACGCTGTGCAGAGGTCGAGAGTTGCGGCTCTGTGCGATTCTCAAGAGGGAATAATGCCCCCGTGTCGCTAATAATAGGCTCTGTATCAATGCTTTCGTTACCATTGAACAGAGTAGGGGAATCCGTATCTTTGTCGCGATACGGTTTGCCTTGCCCCAAAATCAGCCAGTCCGGATTGATGAAAGGGAATTTCTTCATGATTCTGCAGATGATATCGTACCCGGGATTGTTCCTTCCGCTCAATATATGCGATATGCTTGCTCTGCCTACTCCGATCCGGTCTGCAAATTGAGCCTGGGTAAGGCCTTCGAGTTCCAAAAGATACTGTAAACGGCGATTCATAGTTGTAACATTTGAAAATACAAATGTAGCACATTTTCCGGTAACAAATGTAATCCAGTGTGAATTCACAATTGTACACATCCGATGTTTTGCAAAGACGGAAATCACGGGCAAAACCGCTGTGTATATGTTGATTGAATGACTCGCGCAATTACCTAATGCTTTACTTTGGATATGAGATATAATTAACTGAATATGTGGTTGTTGTATCTAAATATATCGCACAATGCCTGTATTGTCCACATAATGCAACAGGTACGGACCGAATAGCATTAAAGCATGATTTTATGTAAAACTATCTAAATATTTGGTAATCCGATAATTAAATGTTGTTAAACCGGTGTTATAAAAAATGATTATACTCTATCGCTTGCATGCGAACATAGCGTTACAATCATATAATGGAAGTGTCTACAATAGTAATCGTGAATGTCGTTATTTGTGAATTACAAATGTATATCAAAGTAATCCGGGCGCTGTTTCAAATGTTTGATATATTTGTATACTTTTGCACATTGAATTGAAAATAAGCCAAAGAAACAATGATACCCGAGATACGGATAAGCGACTATGATTACTGTCTTCCTGATGACAGGATTGCAAAGTTCCCGTTGGAGCGAAGGGATATATCGAAACTATTAGTGTACCGGCAAGGGGAGATTTCCGAAGACATCTTCTACAATATTCCATCCTATCTCCAAAAAGGGGAAACTATGGTCTTTAATGACACCAAGGTTGTGCCTGCCAGGCTTTTCTTTAGAAAAACCACAGGAGCGCATATAGAGGTATTCTGTCTGGAGCCTGATTGTCCCAAGGATTACAACCTGTCTTTCGCTTCGAGGGACAGTTGTGACTGGAACTGTATCGTCGGGAATGTCAAAAAGTGGAAGGAGGGAGATGTCCTGATGCTGTACAATCCCGAGAACGATCCGGAGCTGAACGCCATATCCCTCAGGGCGAGGATGGTTTCCCGCAACGGGGCTAATGTGGTGGTGCGTTTCGAATGGGACGGCGGAACTCCCTTCTCTTCCGTACTGGAACATTGCGGAAAAATACCTATTCCTCCATATCTGAACCGTGAAAGCCAGCAGAGCGATTATGTCAGATACCAGACGATGTATGCGCTGCACAGAGGTTCGGTGGCCGCCCCTACGGCAGGACTGCATTTTACGGNNGGATGAAGTCTTGCATGCAATTGCGGAAAATGGCGTAGAGATGGAGAGAGTATGCCTTCATGTAGGGGCAGGGACTTTCCTTCCTGTAAAGAGCGAGATGATATCCGGGCACAGGATGCACAAAGAGCCGTTCAGGGTTTCGCTGGAGACATTGCTGCGGCTTGCTCAGGCGGGCTCGCCAGTCATCGCCGTAGGTACGACATCGATAAGGACATTGGAATCCCTGTATTACCTCGGCGTAAAGGTGCTCGAAGGGCAGATTCCGGATTATGTGGAACAATGGTCTCCGTATGAAAGGGAATACCCGTATACTGTAAAGGAGTCGTTGTCGGCACTGGCCGGCTATGTGGTCAGCCGCGGCATGGATTCGATAACGGCATCTACTGGTATCATCATTGTTCCGGGATTTCAATTTCGCATCGTCGACAGGCTCGTCACCAATTTCCATCAGCCG
>DEPW01000128.1:19326-20552 GCA_002358965.1 Bacteroidales bacterium UBA3382 | reverse complement strand
TGGCGCAGGATATACGATTATGCGCTGGAAAACGGATTCCGTTTTCTCAGTTACGGCGACAGTTCGCTGTTGTACAGGAAATGACAAATGCGCCGGAAGCGTCTTTCGACCTTCTTCCGGCGCACTCGTTTTTCAAATGCTTCAAGGTTTCGCGGAGCCCGTCATCAGAACGCAAGGATATATCTGTAAGTGGATGTTTCGTCCTTGAACGGCCATGCAGTCTGTCCGCATGTTCCATCGATTCCGTATGCGCAATCCGGAGTGTAGATGTCGCATTCTGAACTTGAGGTCAGGATTTCGCTTCCGATTTGTTCGGCTCCGGCGATCTGGGCCAGCACGCCGTTAAGGAAGTCCTTGTTTTCCGTCTGAGGGTCTATTTCCATTATGTCGAAGATATAGCCCTCGTAGACCCCTGTGATTATGAGCGAGACTTCCTTCACGGATGGCAGATACCAGCCGCTTGTCCCTTCAGGAGCCGGGGTCGCCTCTTCGAATGCGGCAAGGCCGGCCACAGCCTCTACAGGCCATGAGGAATTTTCAGGTGCTTCGTTGAAGGCTTTGATGGCTTTCGTGTTGTTGTATCCGAGCATGTAATCCATTCTGTCCTGAGGCTCATAGCCTGTTACGCCTCCGATAAGGCTTTCGTACCCTGTAAGGTTGTCGGTCACCCAATCGTTGACGAAACCGTTGTAAGCATGATAATTGCTTTGCCATGGTCCTGTTAGCTCGCTGAGTGATACTACGAGTCCGCGTGTCGCCTGAGGATGGTCTGCCGCGAGGATGGCGTCGTCGGTCGCCGGATTTCCTGTCCAGAAGACTACTCCTATGACGGTTTTTGAAGTATTAAGCCCGGTGGACCAGGTGCCGTCGGAATAGTAAAAGTCGCCTGTTTTCGGCTCTTCCTCTACGGATGGCTCTTCTGTGACGGTTACCGCGCATACGGCTTCAAAACCGTTGCAGGAAGCCGTAATGTCCGCATTGCCGGCCGCTATTGCCGTGACAAGCCCTTCCTGACTTACTGTGGCTATGCCGTCATCCGATGAAGACCAATCGATCGTATACGATGAGGCCTCTTCAGGCAAAACGGTGGCCTTCAGCTGGTATGTCTGTCCTGCCATGATGTTCAACTGGTTTACATCCAGACTTATCGATGTGACATCCGCTTTCGCGGCAGTGACGGTTACGGTACATTCGTCCTTGATTCCGTCGCACTCGGCCGTTATGAT
>DEPW01000128.1:11890-19300 GCA_002358965.1 Bacteroidales bacterium UBA3382 | reverse complement strand
CCGCCGTGACAAGCCCGTCTTCCACAGTAGCGGTTTGCGGGGCAGACGATGTCCAGGCAAGGGTATATTCCGCATCGGCAGGCACGGCTGTTACGGTAAGATTGAAGGTCTCTCCGATTTCGAGGGTCAGCTCCGTCTCGTCCAGGTTGAGCTCTTTCAGGTTTTTCCCGTCTTCGGCAGGCGTGCAGGCATTCAGCAGCACAAACAGCGCTGCCGTCAATAAGGCATGTGATGCCACGATTTTGTTCATTGCAGTTGTCTTTCAATTTACGCCCTGCCGCCTTAAGGCATTCAACACAAAAGATAGACGGACGGCTTCCCGGCATACGGGCGTCTATCGTAGACGCTGTCGGATGAATTTTAAATTCACATTCGATTCGCAAAGATACTTACAAATATTTCAAAAATGTTAAAAAAAACGGCATTTTGGGCCTGCTAAATAATCTTTTTAATGTTATCTTTGTGACGATTTAAAGTAGGCAATTATGTACTTATCTGATTTTGAAAGTATTATACCTTATACTGACGAAGAGGCGAGAGAGGCGTTGTCGAAGATAGCCGACCATCCCATGGTGGAGGAAGTGTCAAAATTCTGCTTTCCCGACGAAGATCCGAAAGCCCTGTCCGACCTGCTGAAGACGGTAAAGGGAGTCGACGACTTCCAGATCAAAGTAATGTCGAGGATAATCAATTTCATCCTTGAAAAGACCGCCACGAGCCTTACCTACGACGGCATCGAGTATTTCAAGGAATACAAGAGGTATCTGATACTGTCCAATCACAGGGACATCATACTCGATCCGGCTTTCCTTCAGCTGATTTTCTTCAAACATTCGCTTCCTTTTACCGAAATAGCCGTAGGCGACAATCTCATATCCAATAAGATAATCGAGTCCCTGATCCGTTCGAACCGGATGATAAAGGTGGCGCGCGGCATCACGGCCAAAGAGCTGTACTATTCTTCGCTCAAACTGTCGAAATACATCCGCCAGAGCATAACCTACAACCGCAGTTCGGTATGGCTGGCACAGAGGCAGGGCAGGACGAAAGACGGAAACGACAAGTTCGAACAGGGACTCCTGAAGATGCTCGACATGAGCGGCTCGGGGAATTTCGCCGAAGACTTCAACGAACTCAACATAATGCCGATGAGCATTTCCTACGAATACGAGCCATGCGACATATTGAAAGCGCGCGAACTGTACATCTCCAGAAGGCAAAAATATGTAAAGGCCCCGAACGAAGACCTGAACAGCATCCTGACCGGCATCAAGCAGTTCAAGGGACGCATACATATCTCATTTTCGACTCCTTGGACGATAGAAGAAATCATGGAATTCAACGATGTGCCGCGAAACGAAAGGTTTCCGCTCATGAGGCAGAGGCTCGGTGAGAAGATAATCCAAGGCTACAAGCTATGGAAGACCAATTACATGGCTTACGATATCCTGGCGGCCGAGGGCGCCATGGAAGGAGCCGGCAGCGAACCCCGTTTCGTGTCTGAATACACACCGGACCAGATGCTCGGTTTCAAGGCCTATACGGACGCCCGGCTTGCAAAGGTGGAAGAGGGAATCGACAGAGGCGAACTGAGGGACATATTCCTGAGGATATACGCCAACCCGGTGGTCAACAAAGGGCTCAGGCAGCACAGGTATTCCTGCAGCGAATTCAATTCGCTGATCGAGGAAAACCGCGAACTGCACTGACGGATGCGGCTGTTTCACGCCTTCGGAGGGTAGTTCCTGAACCACACATCCATCTGCGGGAACGGGAAGTTGATTCCGCGCGGAGGGAGTTCTTTGTAGAATCTGGCGTTGTAATCATAGTAAACATCCCAATAATCCTCCGTCCTGACCCAGACCTTGACGATGATGTCGACACTGCTCGCGCTTAACGACTCTATCCCGACGAAAGGCTTTGCCGGTTCGTCCAGAATCCTTCCGTCGATGCCGATGATCGAATATATTATCCCGGCGGCCTTGTCGAAATCTGTCCCGTATTCGACTCCGATGGTCCAGTCGACACGGCGGAACTGCTGTTTGGAGTAGTTGTTGATGGTCCCGTTGGACAATGTCCCGTTCGGGATAAGGATCATTTTGTTGTCAGGCGTGGTGAGCTTGGTGTTGAAGATATCGATGCTGTTCACCGTTCCCGAATAACCTTGGGCCTCGATGTAGTCGCCGGTCTTGAATGGCTTGAATGTCAGTATCATGACGCCGCCAGCAAAGTTTTGCAGTGTTCCGCTGAGCGCCATGCCGATGGCTACGCCTCCGGATGCCAGCAGGGCGGCTATGGATGTCGTGTTGATTCCCAATGCGCTGATGGTAATGACTATCAGCAGGATAGTAAGCGTGATGCTGACGATGCTCTGTATGAATGACGCTAGGCTCTTTTCGGTCTTGCGCCTTTCGAATATTCGTTTCAGCATGCGTTTGCATTTCCTTATTATCCATGCCCCGAGGGCGTAAATGGCAAGCGCCGCAAGCAATTTCAGCCCGAAGCTTATCAGTCCCCGCACGATGTAATCGAATGGTTCGGGCGTGAACAGCTGCGATGCGTCGTCGGTTATGGCAGCGATGAATTCTTCCGTGCTCATGTGCGAGAGCGAATCCACATCCTGGGCTATCTTCGAGGAAATGTTTTCCAGCGAGTCCAAAGCCGGCGATCCGGCCTGCGGGGAAGGTGTCTGCAAAAACAACATGGCCTGTCAGGATTTAATTCCGGTATCCGAATATGCTTTCGACTTCCGAAACGATCTTCTCTTTTGATTCCCGTTCAGGATGGAGTACGAGGTCCGGTGTCTTGTAAAAGACTTTGTGAGTCTGTTTGAAGAGCTTTTCGCCGCCTCCGGTCACATTCAGCATCAGGATTTCGTCCTTCCTTACTTTGCCCGCAGCCAAAGCGTGTTCAAGGCCGGCTATCGCGATGGCCGCAGCCGGATGGATGTCGATGCCTTCGGTCTTTTCGAACAGAGCCGAGATGCGTGCGATGTCTTCGTTGGTGCCTGCTTCCATGTCGCCTCCTGTGTCTTTGAGGGCGTCGTACAGTCCGCCGCACAAGGAGTAAGGCGGCTTCCTGTTTGAAAGGACTTTGGCGGTGATCTGTGAGGCTTTTTCCCTTGCCTGGTCGGCCGGACAAGGGAAAAGTTCGCGGTTTCCGGCTTTCCATGCATCGTACATAGGTGTGAAAGGTATGTTTTGTGCCGGGTAAAGCCGCATCTTGTGATTTCCGAAGCGGCCGTCTCCGATCAGCCTCAGATTGCTTTCCCATGCGGCAATCGTACCCGTTCCGCTTCCTATGGCCTGGAAATAGCAGTCGGGAATCCTGCCGATGAAGGTGGCGGCGGACAGTACGGTGGTGCCCATTCCGTCGCGCCTTGCTACATTCTTGGCTCCTCCTTCGGGCAGAAATTTCGGGGATCCGCAGACTATGTCGCCTATGGCTATGGCATCGTAATAGTCCGAACCTTTCGGGGTCGCTACTACTTTCACGCAGTCTTTCAGCGGTTTTTCGAACCACAGGGCGTCTATGTTGTCTTGAGGGATGGCTATCAGGAGCGGAATATCGTTTTCCGAGCAAACATTGGCGAAGGCCCTGGCGGTATTTCCCGCAGATGCGACAACCAGTATCCGGTCATTGTCTTCGCCAAGCCTTGCGCATACGGAATAGGCCTCCGTTTCCTTGAACGAACATGTATTCATGTGAGCGCCTATTTTCGGCCAGTATCCGGAAAATGTGATGTAGAGGTTGTCCAGACCCAGCGCCGACGCCAGTCCGGTGCTTTTGTAGGTTATTGGCGCGGCCGAATCGGACAATGTCCTCTTGACAGGCAGCCAGTCGGCGAACTTGTAGAATCCGTCCAGGTCTTCGCGCAGGTTGAACCGCTTGCTTTTGTACACCGTGCGTACCAAGGAAGGTATGTTGCATTTCGAGGATGCCAGCACCCATCCCGAATCTTCGAATATTTCACCGGTCGCCATGCATTGCAACTGGTATTCTGTAGGTTTGAATTTAACCATCGCTATATGATTTTTTAGTTTAAACAAACTATTGCATTCTCTTGTAAATATTGTTATTAACTACTTCTGCCAAATCTTCGACAGGAATGTTTGAATATCTTGCGAAAGTACTTGAGCACAGTGGGCAGGCAGTGACTATCGTGTCCGGATTGTCGACGGTAAGGTTGTGCAGCGAATGCTCTGTTATGGCCTTGCGCCTTTCGAACGAAAGCGTCAGGCTTCCCAGAGAGCCGCCGCAGCAGATGCTTTCCTTTCCTTCTTTGCCGGCGTGTTTAAGTACGCCGATTGCCGATATGGCCTTGCGCGGCTCTTCATATATCCCGCAGCCCCGTCCCAATTCGCACGGATCGTGGTAAACGAACGAGCGCGATGCATCGAAAGACGGCTTTATCCTGCCGTCCGCGATGAGGTTTTCGATGAACTGCGTATGGTGCAGCACCTGAATTCCGTCGAGACGGTATTCTTCTTTGAATATCCGGTAACATATCGGGCACGACAGCAGCAATGCCGTAGCTCCGGAAGAACGGATTATGGCAGTGTTCTTTTCCACAAGCGCCATCGCCTCTTCGTGCCTTCCGGTTATCATCATCGGCCGTCCGCAACATATCCCGCCGTCTTTGTCCATGAATTCCCATTCAATGCCCGAGGCATCGAGTATCCCTTTCATGGCTCTGTGTATCTTCGGGGTGAGGTGGGTCATGCAGCCGGCGAAATAGAGCACCTTGCCCTCTGCCCTGAACGGTGCCTCGTCCGGAAGCGATGCGAAATCGGTCTTCAGCGGATATTTGATCAGCCTTCTTTGGGCATCCCGCAGTCCGGTGGCGTCAAGGCCTACGGGACAGATGGCCGAACATTTTCCGCACATCAGGCACTTGTCGCTTATCTCTTTGATACGGCTTTCGTTACCACGCTTTATCTGACGCGCCAGATAAACTGTCGCATCCTTGATGTTGATTTTCTCCGCACCCATCGGGCAGGCATCGATGCAAAGTCCGCAGCTCGCGCAGGTATATACATGCGTCTTGGCAACGCCTTTGCGCGGATGAGTGATCTTCAGGCCGGCATTGCGGAAAAGTATCATCATCACTTCGGTCGGTATGTGCATGTACCTCGTATACGGCATGACGAAGAAAAACACTCCGAGGGCGATGGAATACGCCCACCAGGTCGGCAGTATATTGTTAGGGTCGCTCAGGAACTCGGGGATGATCCTGTTAATCGACTCGGTAAGGAAGCTTCCTCCGCTGATACCGGCAGTGAAGCCTTCTGCGAGCAGCCTGAGCGGGAATATGGACCAAAGAGAATACAGTCCGATATGATCCATGAAGCTCAGTTTGGTCGTGCGCCTCATCCCCAATGCTTTCGAGCGAACTCTCTTGAACATCGCAAGCGCAATTCCGCTGAGGACTACGAGCAGGAAGAAGTCCATGAGGAAGAAGAAGAACCCGCCCCCGATCGTCTCCTGGGTTTCGGCGACGAAAAACCTGAAAAATATCGGGTAATACAGCAGCCTCGCCCTGTGCGGAGTGAAAAGGAAGACTTCGATATGCCCGATTACTATCAACATGAACCATCCGAACGCGATGCTTGCGTGCATATAGCCCAAGAGCGGGTTGCGTTTGAAGATCTTCACATGCAGGAGGCAGTCGCATACGATGTCACGGATGTTTTTCAGGAGGATTTTCGGGTTCAGCAGCGACAGGAAAAACTTCTTCCTGTCCTTGGCGGGCAGTTGCAGTATCAGTCTCAGCAGGGCCACGGCAAGATAGACAAGGATGAATATCATCCCGGCCATAAAAGGTATCACGAAATCGTCATATCCTGAAACAAACCTTTCCCTCACGGCTCGATAGCTTTATATATGTTACTGATTGCCAATATTATGTGTCTGGTATTCAGTCCTCTCGGACATACCATGTTGCATTTTCCGCACAGCATGCAATGGCTTAGCATTCCAAGCGCTTCCTTCTCCATTCCGCGTTGAAGGAAGATTATGACTTTCCGCAGGCTTGTATCGTAATATTTCCCGGCGGTGCATGTGGCTGTACATGAGCCGCAAGCGATACATTTCTTCACATCGGGCTCTTCTTCNNTTCTTCGACCAGCCGCTCGAAAGCGGACTGATCCAGCTTGTCAAGATTGATAGCCGAACTCGGCGAAAGTCTGAATCCGAAATCAATCGCCATAATCATGCTCCTTTAGGTAGTTGTGTATGTCGAGCGCGGCAGACCTTGCTTCCGACAGGGTTTCCGGCAGGGTCTTGGGCCCGGTACATGTTCCGGCATAGAAGATGCCCGCCTTCTTCGAGCGGTGTATGTAGGCTACATTGTCGAAACTTTGCAGGAAACCGTCCGAGTCTATGGCGAGGGACAACATGCCGGCAAGCTTGTTGGCGTCCGGATTCGCTGACATTCCGGCCATCAGCACGAGCAGGTCGAGGGTGACCTTGAGCGGTTTGCCTGTCAGAGTGTCTTCGGCCTTGATCACGACATTGCCGTCGATGTCTTCGCTCGCCTCGGATACGCGGCCCCTTATGAAGCGTATTCCGAAATCTTTCTGCGCGGACAGGTAAATGTCTTCGTACTTTCGTCCGAACAGCCTCAAATCCATATAGAAGCAGTATATGATGCTCTCGGGAAACCTCTCCTTTAACTCGATCGCCTGTTTGAGCGCGGTAATGCAGCAGACTTTCGAACATTGTCTGTTGCAGGCTTTCTCGTCTCTCGAACCTACGCAATGGACGAAGCCTATCCTCTTGATTCCGGATTCGTTGATGCTTTCATCGAACCCATCTTTGAAGTAAGACTCAAGGTCGGCGTTCGTAATTACTTTGTTGTAAATGCCATAGCCGTACTCTTCCTTCTTACGGGCATCGAAGAGTCTGAAACCTGTAGCTATCAGTACGGCCCGGGCCAGTACGGAAATGCCGCTGGAGAGTATGACATTGTAACTGTCATTCAATCTGTTTATCGACACTATGTCGCTGTCATAAAATACATTGGCCCCATTGAGCTTAACCGAAAGTTCGTTCAACAGGTCTTTTGCAGGGCCGCGGTCGGGAAAGAGCCTGTCCCATTTGGCCAGGTGGCCTCCCAATGAGGAGGTCTTCTCAATCACGATGGGGCTGTATCCCAGAGCTATCAGCTGGGATGCGGCTTCCATCCCCGCCGGTCCTCCGCCTATGATGACGATGTTTTTGTTCATGGTTGTCCTTTTGTCAGCAGCATCTCAACTTCCCCGGCAGTTCGGGCCGTTTAAGATCCTTTTCGTTAAGTCCTAAATATTTCTTTTTCGGGTCGTAAGGCACTCCGAGCTTGTCCAACAGAGGCTCTACGGCCGTCTGATGGAGTTGCAGGCCGAGATCCCACGGGTCGTAGCCGAGCACGAG
>DEPW01000128.1:11686-11866 GCA_002358965.1 Bacteroidales bacterium UBA3382 | reverse complement strand
ACGAGGCCGGCGACCTCCTCGTATGTGAACACAGGTATTCCGTAGCCGTTCTCCCCGTAGGTCTTTCCCGTCATCTCGGATATCACATACTGCCATCTGTCCAGAAAATACGGACATCCCGGGCAATTGGTGATGATCATGTCGGGGCGGTACGGCTCCATCGACTCGAATTTCTTATGG
>DEPW01000128.1:11483-11658 GCA_002358965.1 Bacteroidales bacterium UBA3382 | reverse complement strand
GGGAGTAGCCCCTGTTGGCCCTTACATGGTACTGGCGGAAACCGTATCCGCAGCAGTGCCTCCTTTCAGGGTAATCGATGACATTCCCTCCCCATGACTCGATCATTCCGACAAGCACATACGGATATTCCGCTCCTCCGACTCCTTTGGAAGGGAACATTTTCGAATAATGGCA